>NZ_QEZJ01000018.1:0-411 GCF_003992965.1 Xanthomonas sp. BRIP62409
ATGCAGACGGTGTGACAGTGACAGCCGTGCCACGCGACGGCGGCGACGCGGTAAAAATCCGCGCTCGCTATCTTGTTGGCTGCGACGGCAGCAAGTCTGTCGTGCGCGACCTAGCCGGCATCCCGCAGAGCCGTTCCGACCACGATAGGCTGATGGTGCTGCTTGTCTTCCGCTCCACTGGATTGCACGAACTCCTGAAGCGTTTTCCCGGCAAGTCCTTCTACAACGTGCTGCACCCGGACCTCAAAGGGTATTGGCAGTTCTTCGGCCGCGTCGACCTTGGCAATACATGGTTTTTCCATGCGCCAGTGCCGGCTGACACGACCAAGGACAATTTCGACTTCACTGCGTATCTGCATCGCGCAGCGGGTGCGACGTTCGACGTCGAGTTCGAACATATCGGCTTTTGGG
>NZ_QEZJ01000019.1:0-236479 GCF_003992965.1 Xanthomonas sp. BRIP62409
GCCTCCGCCCCCGCCTCCGCCGGTGGTGGCACCGCCGACCACGCCGGAACCTGCAATCGATGCGCATTTGACGCTGACCAACGCACGCGCCGCGCAGGCATTGGGGTTCACCGGCGCGGGATATCGCATCGGCGTGATCGATACCGGCATCAATACCAATCATCCGGCCCTGCAGGGGCGGGTCAGCGACAGCTTCATCTATGTGGATCCGCGCACGAACAACGTCGCCGCTGGCGATGTGGTGGGCCACGGCACCGTCGTGGCGCAATTGGCGGCCGGGCGCGCAGTGGGCCAGTGGCCGGGCGGCATCGCCAGCGGCGCGGGCCTGGTGTCCGCCCGCATCATCAACGACGAAGCGCCGGACGATGATGGCAGCGGCGAAGGCAACCAGGTCGATGGTCCGCTTGGCCTGGCGCCGGTGCATGCCGATCTGGTCAATGCAGGCGTGCGCATCATGAACAACTCGTGGGGCGGGCTGTATTGGAACGACCCGGCCGTCACCAACCAGATCGCGCAGGAATACCGGCCGTTCGTCATCGGCAACGATGGGCTGGTGGTGTTCGCGTCGGGTAATGAATCCAGATCGCAACCGTCCGATACCGCCGCGCTGCCCAGCCAGGTGGGCCCGAACGGCACGCTGCCGGCCGCCGATCTGGAACGTGGCTGGTTGGTCGTCGGCGCACTGGATACCGCCAATCCCACGCAGCTGGCGTCGTATTCCAATGCCTGCGGCGTGGCGATGCGCTATTGCCTGGTGGCGCCGGGCACCTCGATGTTCCTCGACCCCGATGCCACCGCCAGCAATCTCCGTTATTTCTATGGCAGCGGCACCTCGTTTGCCGCACCGCTGGTGTCCGGTGCGGCTGCGCTGGTGTGGCAGGCGTTTCCGTACTTCAACAACGACCTGGTGCGGCAGACGCTATTGGGAACGGCGACCGATCTGGGCGCGGCCGGTGTCGACCCGACCTTCGGCTACGGCCTGCTCAATGTCGGCAAGGCGGTGCTGGGGCCGGCGCGCTTGGATTGGGGCACGGTGGATGTCACCGTCAACACCTTGCGTTCCACCTGGGCCAACGACATCAGTGGCACAGGTGGCCTGACCAAGCGCGGCACCGGCACGCTGGTGTTGAGCAGTGGGGCCAATACGTTCAACGGCGACACCCAGGTGCTGGAGGGCACCTTGCAGACGGCCAGCCTGCAGAGTGCGCGCGTGGGCATTGCCAATGGCGCGGCGTTGATCGGCGCGGGCAGGATCGGCGGACGCGTCGATAATGCCGGCACGTTGCAGGTCAACAGTGCGACGCTGTCGATCGCAGGCAACTACACCCAGGCCAGCGACGGTCGCCTGGCGCTGAACGTGGGCGACCGGGTGAACGTGACCGGGACCGCGACGATTGCCGGCGATCTGCAGGTGCTCGGTCGCCGCGATTACGTGGTCGACAACACCACCTACACGCTGTTGCAGGCCAGCAGCGGGCTGCAGGGCACCTTCGATACGCTCAGCCGCGGCGCGGCCGTGACCTTTCTGGATGCCTCGCTGACCTACGACAGCAATACGGCCTACCTTGCCCTGCGCAGTTTGAATGCCACCGCCGTTGCCGCCACGCTGGGCATGACCGGCACGGCGGCGATGGATTCGGCAATCCGTGTCGAGCAGGCATTCCAGCAGGTGGATGCGCAGCAGCTGCAGGGCACTGGCGGCATCAGCAGCGGCTTTATCCGCGCCGCAGCAGCCTTGCAGCAGTCACCGGATGCCAGGGCTGCCGCCGATTCGCTGCGGAGTCTGTCCGGCCGTGCGCATGCCGAGTCGGCAGCGATGACCTTCGACACCATCGATCTGGGCAGGCGTGCGTTGGCCGCGCATTTCGATGGGGTATCGCAGCAGCCGCGCCTGCTGGGCGTCTGGCAGCGCGCGCTGGGCGGGCCGGGCGAGGGTGGGGTGACCACCGCGGGATTCGCCACTTCGGGCTGGATGATGGGCAACGACCTGCGCCTGGCGTCCGGCGCAGTCACCGGTTTTGCCTTCGGCGAAACGCGCTCCAACAGCCTGGGCGATCTGGACGGTGCACGCGGGCGCGACCGGCAGGTGCAGGGGCAGCTGTACTGGGGCACCACGCTGGGGGCGGCGTACACGCTGGGCCAGCTGGGTTTCGGCAACGTCAACCGGCAGATCGAGCGCAGCCTGCAACTGGGCGAAGAGCGCAGCAATGCCTTCAGCGACTACAGCGGCAGTTACCTCAGCGGCAACCTGGAAACCGGGTATCGCCTGGGCGGCGCGCGCGCCAGCCTGACGCCTTACCTGGGCGTGGATTACGTGCGCCTGCGCAGCGAAGGATTCCGTGAAAGCGGTGGCGACGGCTTCGGCTTGCGTGCCGATGCCAGCACGTCCTCGCGCACCCAGGTGCTGGCCGGTGTGCGTTCGGCCTATCGCTGGCGCGGCGTGCAGCTCGGCGGTTATGCCGAATGGCAGCAGGCGTTGAGCAGCGAAGGCCTGATGCTCGATGCCAGCTTCATCGGCGTGGATGCATGGGCGCCATTGCGCGGCATGCAGCCGGCGCGCTCGGGTGGGCTGTTCGGCATCACCGCGGCCGCGCCGTTGGGACAGCAGAGCCAGTTGCGCTTCGGCTATGACCAGCGGGTGGGCGAGCGCGGTGACGATCGCGCGCTGAGCCTGCGCTACAGCGCCGATTTCTGATCGGCGCGTTGCATGGGTGAGCGTTGGTGTGTGATCGGTGGTGCACCTGTCCAGGCAACGTGCCTGGGCAGGTGGATCACTCGCCGCGCAGCTTGTGCAGAAAACGCGGTGCGGTGCGGCCCAGCGGCAGTTTGAGCTTGCTGATGGCCTCGATCCGCGCCTCGGCAATCTGGTCGGCTGCCTGCTGCGGTGCGACGCCCAAGCGGGTGGACAGGTCGAACACCTTTTCCAGGTTGTGATAGATGCTGCGGATCAGGCGCATCGCGCGTTCGCGGTTGTAGCCGTCGATCTCCAGCGACACATTCATCACGCCGCCGGCATTGACCACGTAATCGGGCGCATACAGGATGCCGCGCTTGTGCAGTTCTTCGCCGATGGCGGCACTGGCAAGCTGGTTGTTGGCGGTGCCACAGATGATCTTGGCCTTCAGCCGCAGCAGTGTGTCTTCGTTGATCGCCCCTTCCAGCGCGCACGGTGCGAACACATCGGCCGGCACCTGGTAGATCTCCTCGATGCTCACCGCTTCGGCGCCGTATTCGGCCACCGCGCGGTCCACCAGCGCCGGATTCAGGTCGGCCACATAGAGTTTGGCGCCGCGTTCCTTGAGCAGTTTCACCAGCTCCATGCCGATATGGCCCAGGCCCTGGATCGCGATGCTGGCCTTGCCGACTTCCTCGTGGCCGAGCCTGCGATTGAGCGAGGCCATCAGTGCCTGCAACGCGCCATAGGCGGTGAACGGGGCCGGGTCGCCGGAGCCGCGGTGCACCTGGTGCACGCCGGTGACGTACTCGCTCTCCAGATAGATCTGTTCCATGTCGTTGACGTCGGTGCCGACGTCCTCGGAGGTGATGTAGCGTCCACCCAGGGTGTCGACAAAGCGGCCGAACGCGCGAAACAGCGCTTCGCTCTTGTCGCTTCTGGGGTCGCCGATGATCACCGCCTTGCCGCCGCCCACATTCAATCCGGCCAGCGCGTTCTTGTAGGTCATGGTGCGGCTGAGCCGCAGCGCATCGTTGAGCGCCGCCTCGCTATTGGGGTAGGGGCGCATGCGCACGCCACCCAGCGCAGGCCCGAGACGGGTGCTGTGCAAGGCGATGATCGCTTTCAGGCCGGCGTCGCGGTTGTGACAGAAGATCACCTGCTCGTGGCCGGTGGTGTCGAGGGTTTCGAAAAGCATCGAAGGCTCCGCGGGGGCTGCGTGATGTGCCTTCCCTGAGGCCGGGCCGGAACCCGTGCAATGGGAAACAAAAACGCGACGTCTGCAGACCCTGTCCGATCACGTCGCGCTGCAACATTTTAAACCACGTCGGCGGGGGCTGGTGTATGAATCTGTTCACCAATGCCGATAGCGCCGCTGCCGAAACCACAGGGTTCCCAGCCATTTCGTCCCTGCGCTGACCGGCAGGCCGGCGTGCAGCGAGTCGGGGTCGGGGCGGCCATCGGCGTGCAGATTGTCAAAGCACACCACCGACCCGGCACGTGGACGCACGCGCACGCCCGCGACCGGGAAGTGGGTGTCGCCACCTGCGTCGACGTCGTTGAGGTAGACGCAGGCGGTGCGCAGGCGATTGCCGGCAGTGGGGCGGTCGGCGGCGATCGTGCCGGGCGGCAGATAGTCGCGATGCGCACGATACTGCTCACCCGGCGCGTAGCACAGCACCGATAGCGCTTCGGCATGGGTCAACGGCAGCTGCGCGCAGGCCGCCACGCGCGCCTGCGCCGCACGCGCGGCAAAGTCTTCGAGGATCGGGTCCAGCGTGGCGCCGCGGCTGGTGCGGATCGGCGCGCGGCGTGTGCTGGCATCGTCGGGGTCGACCACCTCGGAGGCGCGCAGGTGCGGCCGCGCCAGCAACATCAGCAAGCGGCACTCGTCGGCAGACAGCACGCCGGAGATTTCTTCGATCATGGGCGCGTCATGGCGGCGCGTGGCGATGTGTCGGGCAGCGAAACCGATGCGCTGATCGTCGCCGCCCGGATCCGGTGGCGTGACCCGCACGGCAGGCGGCGCGGCAATGCCCAGCGGTTGCAATTGCCGCAGCAGCTGGGCCGCGGCGTCGGGCTGCGGCGGGACACCTTCGCCACGCAGCAGGCGCTCGGCCAGCAGCGCGGCCGCCACTGCATCGCCGGCTGCGGCCGCGCGCTCCAGCAAGGCGACGCAGCGGCGTTGCTGCGCGGGGTGATCGATCCGGCCATGCTGGATGGCCAGCGCGCGCAACGCAGGCGGATGGTCGGCAGCGGCTGCGGCCTGTAGGCGAGAGGTTGCCTGCGCGTCCAGCGTCACAGGGGTGTCGGTGACGGCCAGGGTCGCCAACAGATAGCGCGCTGCCGCCACATCCTGGCGTTCGGCCTGCTGCCAGTGGGTCAGCGCCTGGGCCACGTCCACCTCGCACCCGACACCGTAGGCCAGCATGCGGCCGGCTTCGATCTGCGCGCTGGCATCGCCTGCGGCCGCACTACGCGTGTACCAGTCCAGCGCCTGCTCGGCCTGCCCCATGCGCACCAATGCATGTGCCAACGCCGTCATTGCTGCAGGTTGCGCGGTCTGCGCGGCATCGGTGAGTTGCTGGAGGGACGGTGCCTGCATGGCCGCATTCTAGGAGAGGCCAGCCCCCCTGTCGTATCTGACCTCGGGCGGGCGCGGATGCCGCCCGAGGCCAGGTGGAGGGCAGCAGTGCCGGTGATCGGTGCAGATGGTGCTTGCCGGCCTGGCAACCGGCCGCCACGGACGGGTGGCGACCTCGCGGCGCTGCCTTCGCCTGCCGGTGCGCGATCAGGCGTCCGTGGACAGCGCCAGCTGGGTCAGATACAGGCGCAGGTCGAACTCCAGTTGGTGGTAGTCCGGGCGCATGTGGTTGCACAGCTGGTAGAAGGCCTTGTTGTGGTCGGCTTCTTTCAGGTGGGCCAGCTCGTGGGCGACGATCATCTGCAGGAACGGTTCGGGCGCGTCGCGGAAGACCGAGGCGATGCGGATCTCGCGGCTGGCCTTGAGGCGGCTGCCGTGGACGCGCGAGATCGCCGTGTGCGTGCCCAGTGCATGCTTCACCACCTGCAGATGGTTGTCGTAGAGCGCCTTGTGCACGGTGGGCGAGGAGCGCATGTAGCGCTCCTTCATGGCCTTGACGTAGTCGTACAACTGCCGGTCGCTGCGGATCGTGTGGCGATCCGGGTAGCGGCGTGCCAGCACCAGGGCGAGTTTGTCCTGCGCGATCAGCTCGCGTACCTGATCCAGCACGGCGGGCGGGTAACCGGCGAGGTAGCGAAGAGTGTCCATGCCAATCGATTGCTGCGAAGTGCGCATGATCGCCGATGCGGGTGCTGCTGGCGACGGTGCATGCACGAATGTGGCGTCGTGTGTCAGGCGTATTCACGAATGCGGCACATCCGGATGCGTAGCGTGCAGCGCATGTTTTGCGGCACGACCGCGCAAGCACACGACTGAACACGGCACCGTGCCGGATGAGGAGACAACAAACATGATCAAGTGGGCCATTATTTTCGCCATCATCGGACTGATTGCCGGTGCGCTCGGATTTGGCGGCATGGCAGGCGCTGCGATGGGGATTGCCAAGTTCCTGTTCTGGGCCGGCATCATCATCGCCATCGTGCTGTTCGTGCTCGGCATGACGATCGCCAAGAAGGTGACCTGACCCGCAGGGCGTGGCTGCGGCGTGCGCTTTGCAGGCCGGCCGCATCACCCGGAAAGCAGAAGGAGCGGCCACTGGCCGCTCCTTTTTTGTTCCTGCCATCTGCTGAACCGAGATAACGACAGCGAGGCCGCGAGCGAGGTCGAGCGCAGGGCGATCGCTGCCCGCGTGCGCAGATCAGACGCCGGTGTTCTCGGCAGTGGTATGCAGCGCAATATTGAGTTGATCGATGGTCACGATCCAGTCGGCATCGTCGAGGCGTTCTTCACGCAACAGCTGCGCCTGTGCCGGCGTCCAGAAGGGCGCCTCTTCCAGACGCATGTCGCCCGGCAGCGGCGAGTGTTCATCGATGAAGCCGCGAATGCTGACTTCGTCCGATGGCAGGCCCAACTGGGAAAATAGTTCGGAGAACGGGTGGACGGGTTGTTCCATTGCGACTTCCTCGAAGAGTGCGGATGAGCGGATGCTAAAGCACCTGGTTTGAGCGCACTGTGCACGTGTGGCTTGGATTTGCCCGTGCGCATGCCCATATTCCAATTCTGAGCAGACAAGCCGAGGCGATCATGGCGACCGGATGGGCAGGTGATGGGGCGGTGCAGGACCAGATCGATGCGACCGTCGAGGATGCGATCAAGCGCGCGCGGAGCCAGCTGCCTCAAGGCCCGAGCCTGACGCATTGCGAAGAATGCGATGCCCCCATTCCCGAGGCACGCCGCAAGGCGGTGCCGGGGGTGCATTTATGCGTGAACTGTCAGCAGGCGCACGACCAGGAGCAGGCCGCGCAAGGCGGCTACAACCGTCGTGGCAGCAAGGACAGCCAGCTGCGTTGATTGCCGTCTGGGCGTTCCAGCGCGGCCAACCGACGACTGGGCTAGGCGCAAAAGCGGGCGCGGCCGGTGCGCGTGACGGCCTGTGCCGCTGGTACGCCGCAGCGGCCGATGCGTCGACCGCACCTCTGAAAGCCGCCGGCCAGGTGTTATCGGGCACTGCTGGCGCCTACGCTCAGTTGGGGGTGAAGTGGCTGGTCTCGCGCCAGCGCCGCGTGGTGCGCTGGAAGAACAGGCTGTTGGGAACCTGCAGCACGCTACCGGCGTGGTCGCCCGTTTCTTCCAGGGTCGTGTAAATCACGTTGATGTCGATCACCCGGCCCTTCAGGCCGGGCTTGTCGCCGCCTTCCAGCAGTTCGATGTGGTCGTGCAGGCGGAACGGGCGCGTGGTGATGATCAGGAAGGTGCAGAAGATATTGGACAGCACGCTCCATGCCGCGAAGAACGCCACGGCACCGACCGCCGCGAATCCGGTGAACGCGGTCCACAAGGTGCCGCTGGAGACGCCCAGCACGTTCAGTACCGTCAGCACCGCGGTGACGGAGATGACGAAGCTGCCCACGCGACGGATGCCGATCATCATTTCCGCCGGCAGGCTGTAGCGCGTACACAGGCGGCGCAGCACTTGCCGCAGCAGTAACCGAACTAGCGCGGCAACGGTGAGGATCAGCACGATCTGGACCGTCAGCACTGCCACGGTCAGCCACTGCGGATTCCAGTGCGGCAGCAGGCTACGGATCATGGTGGGCAAAGCGTCGGACGCGGACATCGGATCGTGCAGGTTCACAGAGACCGCCCATTGTAACGGGGGCGTCATTGCGCAGCCGGTGCGCGGGGTGAACGCGCGCTCAGCGGTGGCGGCGGCGAGCTTGATTCAAGGGTGCTGCGATGGATTGCCGCATCTCAGCTGTACGTGGCCGGGGCGCTCGCTGCCATGCGCATTGATGGAGGCCAACACGGCGATACAGCAGCGACCGAAATTCATGATGACGCTGCAACCGGTCAACGCGTTGAACTGCGGCCATGCGCGGACAACGCGACAACGCGCCGCCACAGCTGCTCGGCGCGGCGCACCGGCAACCAGTGCGCTGGTGAGTTCAGCTCGACGCATGACAGCCGCGTCGACGGCAGGTGCAGCAGGCAGGCCTGCAGGCGCGCAGGCGTCAGCGTGAGCTGCACTGCATCCATCGGCAGCGGGGCCGAGCATTGGGTGGAGCACAGGCTCAGCAGTATTCCGAGAACATGCGGCATGGCGACGTCCGATCAGGGGGCCTGCGCCTGGAGCGGCCAACGGCCGTGCTCCCGGCAAACGATGCGGCGCAGGATTGCGCCATCGCAGGCTTGGATGCGGCGGCCGGCGAAAAGGTTTAGAACGGCAAAAAAAGGGAGCGAGCAGTCGTCAGGCGGATGCGGACGGCATGCTCGGAACCGGGGTGTACGAGTGGTCCATGTCGATTCCCAGCACCGGCCGCGCCCGCCGGGCGGCGGCGCAGTAGGCTTGTCCGCCGCTCCTGGAACCGTGCTCGAAAAAAAACCTGGGCGCGGTTTAAACCTTTGCGCTGCCCGGCGCATCGAAGTGGATATGCTCGACACCTCCATGCCCATCGATGCCTCAGCTTGTGACGGTCCGGCCGGACGCGACGACGCGGCGCTGGCGCGTGCCGCCGCAGGCGGCGATCGCACCGCCTACGAGGCCATCTATCGCCGTCATGCGCCGCGCCTGTACGCGGTGGTGTGGCGGCTATGCGGCGGCAATGCGGCGCGTGCCGACGATGTGCTGCAGGAGACCTTCATTGCCGCATGGAAGGCCTTGCCGCAGTTCCGCTTCCAGAGCGCGCTGGGCACCTGGCTGCATCGGCTGGCCGTCAATACGGCCCTGATGGAGCTGCGGGCGCGCTCGGTTGCGGGCGATCAGATGGTGGACGACGCCGATGGCGAGATCCTCGCCGCCATTCCAGGTGCCGCAACCTGCCAGGCCACCCAGATGGATCTGGAGCGCGCGCTGGAGACGCTGCCGCCGCGTGCACGCGCGGTACTGGTGTTGCACGACATCGAAGGCTGGAAACATCAGGAAATTGCCGACGAACTGCAGATGGCGGTCGGCAGTTCCAAGGCGCAACTGCATCGCGCGCGCGGCCTGCTGCGCGTGCGGCTGGGAGACATTGCATGAATCACGATCCGCTTGATCCGCACGCAACCGATGACGCTGCGTTGTCCGCGCGTCTGCGTGCGTTGCCGCAACAACGTCAGCCACCGGCACAGCTCTGGGAGCGCATCGCGCCCGCACTGACGCCGCATACCAACGTGGTTGCCCTGCAGCCGCGCCGCCAGCGTGCCTGGGCCTGGCCCGCGTTCGGTGTGGCGCTTGCTGCGGCGCTGGCCGTGGTGGCGATCGTGCCAGGGCTCGATCGCTCGACGCAGGCGCCAGCGCCAGCGTCGGCGCGCCCTGGCCTGGTGGCGCAGGCGCAGGCAATGGCCGGGCAGTACCAGCAGGCCATCGATGCAGTGCCTGTGCAGCAGGTGCCGGCCGATCTGCGCCCGGCGCTGGCCGAGCTGGACCAGAGTGCACAAGCCATCCACCACGCCATCGCGCAGAGTCCGCGCTCTGCATTCCTGTTGTCGCAGCTGCAACGCACCTATGCCAAGCGCCTGCAATTGACCCGTCTTGCCGCGCAGGGCGAGACGTCCTTTTTTCCAAGCTGAGGAGCATGCCCATGCGTTACGCCCATTTATCCATGTTGTTGCTACTTGCGTTTTGCGCACTGCCGGCGGCAGCGCAGACCACCGTGAAGCAGAGCCATCCGCTGACGCGCGGCGGGCGCGTGGAGCTGGACAACATCGCCGGGCAGATCCGCGTGCGCGGCTGGGACCGCGACGACGTGGCGCTGACCGGCACCCTGGGCGAAGGGCAGCGCCTGGAGGTGGATGAAAGCCCGGACCGGCTGCAGTTCGAGGTGATCTACCCGCGTAAAAACCGCAACAGCAGGGGTGCCCAACTGGAGCTGCGGGTTCCACGCGCGGCGCTGCTGGAGGTGGAGGCGGTGAGTGCCTCGGTGGATGTCGATCAGGTCGATCTGGCGCGGTTGCAGCTCAAGTCGGTCAGCGGCAACGTGGTCGCAGCCGGACGCGCCAGGGAAGCGCAACTGGAAACCGTCAGCGGCGCGCTGCGCAGCACGGTGGCCAGCGCAAGGCTGAGCCTGGGCACGGTCAGCGGGCAGATCGATGCGCCGGCCGGTGCCAGCGGGGTGGTGTCGGTCGAGTCCGTCTCCGGCCAGATCCGGGTCGGCGCGGGGCAGGTGTCGCAGCTGCGCGCCGAGAGCGTGTCCGGCGCGACGGCGCTGACGGTGACCGGTCTGGCGCCGGGCGGCAGCATCGCTGCAGAGAGCGTCAGTGGCACGATCAGTCTGGGCGTGCCGCGCAACGTGTCGGCAGCGCTGCAGGTGGAGGTGTTCAGCGGCGACATCCGTTCGGTGGCCGGGCAGGTGGAGCGGCCGGAGTACGGCCCGGGCAAGAGCCTGAGAACCCGGCTGGGGGCCGGCAATGGCGACATCAAACTCGAGTCGCATTCCGGCTCGGTGCGCATCGATTACGGCAACTGAGCGGCTGCACCAACTGTGGCCGGAAACGAACGTGCCACCTTGCGGTGGCACGTCGGTACAACGCTTCGGCTTGCGGGTGACGCTTAGGCGATCTTGTCGCCGTCGTTACGCGCGGGGCCGAAGTTGGTGGTGAGCACTTCGATCCGGCCGCCGGTCTTGCGGAACGCGGCGATGTCGGCAGCGATACGCTCACGACTGAGCGGCTGCGACTTGCCTTCGCTGCGAGCGATGCTGGGCTGGGATTTCTGCTTGGTCGCGGGACGTGCCATGTGGCCTCCTGTAGCGGGGAAGTGCGATGACACCGCGTGCGGCTAGGGTGGCGCGCGCGGAAGCGGTGTCGAGAGGTGCGGTCGCGTTCGGTGCGCAATCGCGGCGGCACGGCAAGCGTGCCTTGCTGACAAGCCGGCTAAGCGGTATGCAGCAACCGTGCATTGTAACGGATGGGCGCCCGCGTTGCCTTAACCGTCCGACGGACGGGCCTGGCGTGCTGCCGCCCAGGCCAGGCCCTGCACCACACCGAAGGACGGATCGCCCTGCACCAGGCGCGATTCCGGGAACACGGCAGCCACCGTGTCGCGGATATAGCCGGCACGCGACATGCCGCCGGTGAGGAACAGCGTGGCAGGCGGCGCGTCCAGGTCGGCACGGACCTGTGCAAGCAAGCCTTCCAGTTCGCCCAGGAAGCTGGACGCGGACGCAACCAGCGCGCTGGCCTGCACCTCCACCTCCAGCCCGCGTTCGATGAAGTCCAGCCCGGCCTGGTGCCGGTCGCGCTCGCTGAGCGCGATCTTGCAGGCTTCCACGCCGCGGTACAGGCGCGCGGTGTTGCCGGTGTCCTGCAGTGCCTGCAGGCGCTTGTCGAACGGGGCGGGGACGTCCTGGTACTTGTGCAGGCGGAATTCGCGCTGGCGGGTCATGTCCTGCACCATCGCCGCTTCCACGTAGTGGTGGGTGGGCACGCGGGTGATGCCGCGGCCGAATAGCGGCATGTAGGCGGCCAGACTGAGCGCCAGATCGATGTCGGTACCGCCGCGCGCGATGCCCCAGGCGCGGTGGACCTGCGGCGCGGCGCTGCCGCCGACGCTGGCATGGGCGATGTCGGTGGTGCCGCCGCCGATGTCCACCACCACGGTGTCGTGGCGGCTGTCGTGACTGACGTGGTAGTGCATCGCGGCCGCTGCAGGTTCTTCGAGGAAATCCACCTGGTCGAAACCGGCGGCGATCGCGGCGGTCTGCAGGATTTCCAGCGCCTGCGCGTTGCCGGCCTCGCCGATGGAACTGCGGAACTGCACCGGGCGGCCCAGCGTGGCGCTGCGGATATTGATGTCGAACTGGCGCGAGGCGGTGAGCCGGATGTGCTCCAGCACGTGCGTGGCGATGCCGGTGATGGTCTGGCGCGCGCGCGGATGCAGGTTGTAGCCCAGCATCGATTTGGGGCTCTGCACCAGGCTGCCTTCGCCTTCCAGGAAGTACGCATCCAGCGCGTCGTCGCCGTAGACCGCGTTCTGCAGCAGGGCGGCGGAGCTGCGCGGCTCGCGCACCTGCTCTTCCATCCACTGGCGGCGCACGATGCGGATCGCGTCGCGGCGCAGGCTCTCGGTGCTGGACGTGCGGCCGGCCGCGGCCGCGTCGCGACGGCCAGAGTCGATCAGCCGTTCGACCTCGTATTCCAGCGCCGGGGTCAGGCTGAAATCGTCCGGGTCGCGCATCGTGTCGGGGAAATACACCGTGGTGCGGAACTGCAGGGCCTCGCCGAAGCGCACCGGCACTACCTGGCCATCGACGATCGCCGCAGCGGCGGAATTGCTGGTACCGAAGTCGATGCCGAGTTTCATGCGGACGGGCCTGTGAGCGGGCCGCGCACTTTACTACTTCTGCCGCCGGCGACGCCCATCGCCCTGCGTTCGGACGTCGCAGCAAGCGACGTGCCGCATGCCCGCCGGCACGCGGCACGCAGGGTCAGGCAGCGACGCTGGCGACCTGGCCTTCGTTCAGTTCCTCGGTGGTGGCTTCGCGCACGTCGACGACTTCGACCGCAAAGTGCAGGGTCTGCCCGGCCAGCGGATGGTTGCCGTCGACGGTGACCTGTTCCGGGCCGACCTCGGTGACGGTGACCAGCACCGGGCCCTGCTGCGTGCGCGCCTCGAACTGCACGCCCGGCACGACCTCGACATCGGTCGGGAATGCCGCGCGCGGCACCTGCTGGATCAGCTGCGCGTGGCGCGGCCCGTAGCCTTGTTCGGGCACCACGTCGGCAGTGAGCGTCTCGCCGCTGCGCTTGCCGTCCAGCGCCTGTTCCAGGCCGGGCACGATGTTGCCGGCGCCGTGCAGATAGCTCAACGGCGTGTCTGGCGTCGAACGGTCCAGGACCTGGCCGCTGTCGTCGGAAAGGGTGTAATGAATGGTCGCAACGCGACCCTGGCTGATTTCCATCGGAAACCTCCATGCTGATGATCGAGTGGGATGCGTCGGCTGACTCACGACGCCAGGAGTTGGTGCCCGTCTACCGTAGGCAATCGCCCCGGGCGATGCAACCGCAGCCGCGGCGGCGGTTATGGCGAGGATCAGCTTGGTGGTGACGATGTCAGCTCTGCGATGCGGCCCATTCCTGGCGCTGCATCGGTGCTCGAATGTCAGCAGCGCCATGCGCATTACTGCGCAGCCGTTGGCCGCATCGCAGCGGATCGCATCGCGCGCAATCCACGGCCTGCAGTGCGCTATTCCTTCTCGGCACCCTGTTCCATCTGGGCACGCCGCGCGTGCCAGGTTTCCGGTGTCTGCGGCTTGATGAACAGCGCGGTGAGCTCGGGGTGCTGGCGCTTGGCGGCCGCTTCGATGCGCCCGACGCAGGCCTCGATCTGCGGGGTGGTGCGGCTGTCCTCGAACTCGGCGCTCAGGGCGGCGACCACCTGGTTCGGGCCCATCTGCATGGTCAATACGCCATTGGCGGCACGCACGTCCGGATCGCTGGCGGCAATGCGCAGCAGCGATTCGGTGACGTGCGCATGCGCGGGTTCGCCGATCAGCAGGCCCTTGGTTTCGCGCGCCAACAGGAATGCGGTGAAGGCCAGCACGCAGGCAATGCCGATCGAGGCGATGCCATCGAGCTCGGGCATGTCCAGCAATTGCGCGCCGGCCAGGCCCAGTACCGCCATGAACAAGCCGATCAAGGCGGCGCTGTCTTCCAGCAGCACGGTGAACGTGCTGGGGTCCTTGCTCTGCCGGAATGCCTGGAAATACCCCATGCGGCCCTTCTTGGCGCGGAATTCGCGCAGCGCCACCACCCAGGAAATGCCTTCGAACACGATCGACACGCCGAGCACGATGTAGGCGACCAGATGGCTCTTGGCGGGCTCGGGGTTGCGCAGATGCACGATGCCTTCGTACAGCGACACGCCTGCGCCCATCGCGAACACCAGCAGCGCAACGATGAAACTCCAGAAGTACAGCTCGCGCCCGTAACCGAACGGATGGGTCGGCGTCGGTGCCTGCGCTGCGCGGCGCAGGCCGTACAGCAGCAGGACTTCGTTGACGGTGTCCACCAGCGAGTGCACGCCTTCGCTGAGCATCGCCGAGCTGCCCGAAATCCCTGCGGCAATGAATTTTGCGACCGCGATGGCAAGGTTGCCGGCCAGCGCGACGTAGACCACCAGATGCGAGCCGGTCTTTTTTTCCGCGCCCGGTTCGCCAGCCGCGGGCTCGGTGGGTCCTGGCGCAGCGCCGGGGGCTTGGGGAACCGATGGGTTGGACACGCGCGACCTGCAGGGCATTCGACAAGCGCCGCACTATCGCGCTGGTGCCGTGCCGGAGACGTGATCGCGCGGCAGGGAGGCTACAATTCACACCCGTTTCAACTCTCAGGAATCGCATGTCTCCCGTTCCCGCCTGCCCGCAATGTGGCCTGGACAATACCTATGCCGATGGCGCGCTGTGGATTTGCGCAGACTGCGGCTTCGAGTGGAGCGTCGGCGAATCCGCCGCGACCACGACGGTGGTGCGCGACAGCAACGGCAACCTGCTGCAGGCCGGCGACACGGTGACCGTGATCAAGGACCTGAAGGTCAAGGGTTCGTCGATTCCGCTCAAGCAGGGCACGCTGATCCGCAATATCCGCCTGGTCGAAGACGATGCCGAGCACATCGAAGGCAATTCGGAAAAGATCAAGGGCTTGGTGCTGAAGACCTGTTTCCTGCGCAAGGCCTGAGGCTGTTGCGGCGGCGCCGCATGTAGCGTGTGTAGGAGCGCGCTAGCGCGCGATGGGGCGTCATCGCTAATGCTCCCTCGCGCGCAAGCGCGCTCCTACGTTGCGGCACGCTCAGTCGCGCGGATACACCGCCGCGACCATGCAACTCTGGCGCATCCGCGCAGCCAGGCCGCCGCGGGTGGTGCTCAGGTCGCCCTGCTGGCCGGATCCGGCAGCTGCGCCGGCAAGTGCCATTTCGTCGAGCACATCGACCTTGTCGCCGGGATTGCCGCAGATCGCATTCAAGCCCATGCCGGAGACGAAGCGAATCGGCGGCGCGCCGCTGAGTTCGCGGCAGCTGTCCATCAGTTCGACGCGGTAGTGGCGATGCGTGCCGGGGTGACGAGGCGACACTTCCACCACCAGCCCCTGGCCGTCTTCCGACCACGAACGCAGCATGCTGGGGTTGAAGCAGTAGCTGGACGAGCCGGCGAAATTGCGCCGGCGCGCTTCGCGCACGCTGACCCCGTCCAGGGTCGGGATAATGCTGTCGCGTTGCCGCGCCGCGCTGGCGTACTCGCGCGCACTCAAGCTGGCGATCTGGCTGACCGCGCAACGCTGCTGGCCCGAGCTCACGTATGCCGGTGCACCGTTGCAGACCCAGCCGTGCGCCGCCAGCAGGCTGGCATCGGCTTGTGCGGCCAGCTGCGGGCAGTCCTGCGCCAGGCTGATGCGGAACAGCCGTCCGCCTTGTTCGGCCACCGCCAGCGTGCGCGGATCGGCTTGATGCAGTTCCGTCACCTTGCGCGCATCCAGGCACTCGGCGTTCGGTGCGGCAGGGCGCAGCGGCTCGGCCGCTGCCGTGGAGGACGCGTAACCGAATAGCGTGCTGCCGAGCAGAACCGCAGTGAGTAAACGCATCACGCACATCCTTGGCAATGAGGGATGTCCGCATCATCTGCCAGGCAGGTCGCGCTGACAATCGCAGCAACGCGCGTCGGGTCGCGCGCTCAACAGCGCCGGGCGGGCGGCCAGCGCTCGGCACTGCCAGCGCATACGAGTGCCTGCCGATGCTGGGCTGCAAGCATGTGCGCGCGCAACCTCACGCGCTGCTTGCAACTCGCCGGCGCGATAACGCGGCGGAGCCTGCGCTCAGGGCGCCTCGGGCGGGTCCGAATCCAGCACCTGCAGCTTGCCGCCGGTGGTTTCGGGAAGGATGCGTTGATCGGTGGCGACCAACACCACACCCGGCGTCAGCAGCGGCAGCAGGCCGGCCAGGAATGCCGGCGGCACCTGCAGCCGGGCGATGGTGTCGGCATCCAGCGGCTGTCCTGCCGCGGCATTGCTGCCGGGGATGCCGATGCGCATCCAGTTGGGCATGCGTTGACCGGGCAGGCCAGGCACCTCGCCAGGCAGGAAGCCCTGGCCGACGATGAACGCCTGCGTGCCCAGCGGCGCGGCACCGGTCTGTGCGCGCAATGCCACCTGCGCGCGTCCGATTTCCACGCCGTTGCGATACACCACCAGCTGCTGATCGCTGCTGCTGACCAGCATCGAGATCGGGCCGGTGGGCGCCAGTTCCGGTTGCCACGCAAAGGTCTGGCCGTTGGGCAGCGGCAGCAACGCACGCTGCGCGCCGGTGGTGGGGTCGATCGGGCTGAGCGCGCGTGGATGCACCACCGCGTCGGCATCCACGCCGGCCTGCGCAACCACCACCACCATGCCCATGTTGGAGTTGTCGAACAGCAGCCGCGCGAATTCCGACGGCAGATGCACGCAGCCATGCGATTCCGGATACCCGGGCAGGCCGCCTGCGTGCAGGGCCACGCCGTCCCAGGTCAGGCGTTGCTGATACGGCATCGGCGCGGCGTTGTAGAGATTGGAGCGGTGGTCCTTGTCCTTCTGCAGGATGGTGAACACACCGGTCGGTGTCTCGTGCCCGGGCTTGCCGGAGCTGATGGTGGAAATGCCGATCAGGATGCCGTTGCGATACGCATAGGCGCGTTGCTCGGTGAGGCTGACGATCACCGCCATCGGCCCCCAGCCCTTGCTGACGCCGCCCCAGATCCATTCGCCCGGCTTGAGGTCGGCCGGCGCCGTTTCCGCAGGGCTGGACTGGCGCGCGCCCCAGAACGGCACGGCAGACGCTTGCCCGCAGATCAGCAGCGTGCAGAAGAGAACAGCAGTGAACAGGGGCCGCATCGGCAGTCCAGAAAACAGTGTCGGCATGATCCTAGCGGGGCCGGGTGCGCGCGTCATGTGGTTGCTGCCGATAGTGCGACGGTGCGAAGGCATCGGCGTTGCAAGCGCGGTGCCATGGATACGTATGCGTCGTCGCCAGCCTGTTGCGTAACACGCACAAGCGCGTGGTGTTGCGCGCTGGTTCAATGATTGAGTGGGCAGGTGCCCGATGGCCGCCGCATCGCGATCCGGCAGCAGGGCGCTTGGCGCATGCAAGACGCACGGGGCTGCCCGAGGCCCGGAGCCGCGCAGCGTGCATGGACGGACCGACCGACCTGTGGCAGCGGCTGCGCTCGCTTGATGCCGAGCGCAACCGGTGCGCCTTACAGCGGCTGATGAACATAGCGAGCCGTTGTCAGATGGGTGCGGATGGCGCGGAGGAACCGACGTGATGCCGGTTCCGCGCACCGGCCGCGCCCGCCTGACGGCGGCGCGGTAGTGCTGCAGCGCTCTTAGTCCGGCAGGGCGAGGTAGTCGATATAGCCCTTGGCACCGCCGCCGTACAGCGTGGCCTGGTCGACATCGGCCAGCGGGGCGTTCTCGCGCAGGCGACGCACCAGGTCCGGGTTGGCGATGAAGGGCCGGCCGAAGGCGATCGCATCGGCGTAGCCGCTGTCGAGGGCTTTCTCGGACAGTGCCTTGTCGTAGCTGTTGTTGGCGATCCAGGCGCCGTCGAACCTGGCGCGCAGCGCGGCGTAGTCGAAGGCGACGTTGTCGCGCGCACCGCCGGTTGCGCCTTCAATCACGTGCACGAAGGCCAGCCCGCCGATCAGGTTGAGACGCTCCACCGCACGTTCGAACAAGGGCTGCGGATCGGAGTCGTGCATGCCGTATACCGGCGTGACCGGCGACAGCCGCACGCCGGTGCGCTCGGCACCGATCTCGTCGGCAATGGCCTGCATCACTTCGGTCAGCAGGCGGGTCCGGTTTTCGATGTCGCCGCCGTACGCGTCGGTGCGCTGGTTGGAGCCGTCACGCAGGAACTGGTCGAGCAGGTAGCCGTTGGCCGCATGGACTTCCACGCCGTCGAAGCCGGCGTCGATGGCATTGCGCGCGGCGATGCGGTAGTCCTCGATCAAGGCGGGGATTTCGTCCAGCGCCAGCGCGCGCGGCTCGGAGACATCCTGGAAGCCATCCTTGGTGTAGGTCTTGCCCTCGGCGCGGATGGCGCTGGGCGCCACCGGCGATTCGCCTGGCGGCAGCACGCTGGTATGCGAGACGCGGCCCACATGCCACAGCTGCAACACGATCTTGCCGCCACGACGATGCACTTCGTTGGTGACCGCACGCCAGCCCTGGACCTGCGCGGCGGTGTGGATGCCGGGCGTATCCAGATAGCCCTGGCCCAGCGGGCTGATCTGCGTGCCTTCGGCCACGATCAATCCGGCACTGGCGCGTTGGCCGTAGTACTCGGCGGCGAGCGGCGAGGGCACCTGCCCGGCGACGGCGCGATTGCGCGTCAGTGGCGCCATGATCACGCGGTTGGCGAGATCCAGCGCGCCCAGGCGCACCGGTGAGAACAATGGGGATTCAGTGAATGTGGACATCAGCAACCAATTGGGTGTGGATCACGCGCCGTGCGCGACACCGCGCCGATCGCGAGTGCCCCCTAGCGATGGTGGCGGACCAAAGCGGATTCGAGCGATAGCGATAGGACACAGCGTCTTCTGTCGCGACGGGATCGGCCAAACTGTGCTGTGCTGGGGCCTGGCGCTGAATCGCAGCAGGCGCCGCGCTTTCGTCGATTGCTGCGTTGCACAATAATAAGCCGCCCCGTCATCCTGGAGTCGGGCATGTCCGATACCGATCTTTCAACGCCGCGTGTGTCCCGGCGCGATTACGTGCTGATCCTGTTTGCGTTGGCGATGGGTGGCTTTGCGATCGGCATCAGCGAATTTTCCACCATGGGGCTGATGACCCAGATCGCGCAGGGCCTGCAGATCAGCGAGCCGCAGGTCGGCCATGTGATCAGCGCCTATGCGCTGGGTGTGGTGGTCGGTGCGCCGTTGCTGGCGATTGTCGGCGCCCGCTGGCCGCGGCGCACCTTGTTGCTGCTGTTGATGGTGTTCTACGCGCTGGGCAATCTCGCCAGTGCGCTGGCGCCGAGCTACCACACGATGTTGCTGTGCCGGTTTATCGCCGGCTTGCCGCATGGCGCCTACTTCGGCGTTGCTTCATTGGTCGCCGCGTCGATCAGCCCGCCCAATCAGCGCGCCACTGCGGTGGGCCGGGTGTTGCTGGGCCTGAGCATCGCCTTGCTGGTGGGCAATCCGTTGGCGACCTGGCTGGGCCAGATCGTGAGCTGGCGTTGGGCCTACGCGGCGGTATCGGTGCTTGCGTTGTGCACGGTCGCCGCAGTGGCATCACGCTTGCCGCCCGCGCCGGACGAGCCGCGCCAACAGCCGCTGCGCGAGCTGCGGGCCTTCAACCAGCCGCAGGTGTGGCTGGCCCTGGCGATCGGCGCGGTGGGTTTTTCCGGCATGTTCTGCGTCTTCAGTTATCTGGCGCCCACCCTGACCGCAGTGACCGGCGTGGCGCCGGCGCGGATTCCGCTGGCAATGGTGGCGTTCGGTGTCGGCGGCGTGCTCGGCAGCATCCTGGGCGGCTGGCTGTTCGATCGCATGCAGTTCCGTGCGGTACCGGTGTTGCTGGTGTGGTCGGTGGTGGTGATGTTGACCTTCCCGTTGGCCGCGCAGTCGGGCCTGTGGGTATTCGTGTCGATCGTGGCGGTCGGCACCATGGGGGCGCTGGCACCTGCACTGCAGACGCGGCTGATGGATGTGGCCGCAGAGGCGCAGACCCTGGCGGCGGCGTCCAACCATGCCGCGTTCAATACCGCCAATGCGCTGGGCCCATGGTTGGGTGGCATGGCGATCACGGCCGGGTGGGGCTGGACCTCGACCGGCTACGTGGGCGCGGCCACTGCGCTGGGCGGCTTGCTGGTATATGCCCTGGCGGTCTGGCAGGAACGCCGGCAGCGGACGGCGCTAGCGAGCTGCTGAAGCGCAGCGGCTTGGGCGCGGTGGCACAGGCGGTTATCCGGCCGGCTCTGCCGCATGCGGCCGTTGCCGTGATGAGTGGCAGCATGGATAGCGGTCGTACCCGTCGCGATGCAGTTGCACATCCAGGATGCAGGGCTCCATCCACGGCCGACTCACGGCCCGACATCGAGACTGCATGCTTCATCGCGAGCGGACCGTACAGCGCCATGACCGACTTCACCCCACCTCCATGGAAGCGCCCGAAGCCCAAGGGGAGGTCCGCGTCCACGCCGCTGACCGCTGCCCAGAAAACCGCTGCCAGACAGCGTGCGGAGGAGGCTGGCCGGCCGTATCCCAATCTGGTCGACAACATGTGGGCGAGCCGGCAGCCGAAATAGCTTGACTCATTCTTGGCATCGATGAATCGCCATTCATTGCCTGCATGATCGCGTGAGGACAATCGCCACCGCACTCACATCTCGATTATGGGCGGCCCGCCAAGCTAAGGCCGTACACAACGCAATGCATGCAATCAATCCATTGATTGCCTCATCCCCCGAAAGCCAGCGCAAGCGCCTTTTCAACGCGCGCAGCGCTGGCCCATCGTAACCAGGAGCGACACATGAGCATTCAGAGCAAGACCGAGCACAGCCTCAACGACCTCATCGCCATTTCCCGCGACGGCAAGGACTTCTACGAAGAAGCTGCTGCCAAGGTGGGCGATGCAGAACTTGCAACGCTGTTCCGCCGCATCGCCGGCGTGAAGTCCGACATCGTCAGCAACCTGAGCAGCGTCGTCGCCTCGGTCGGTGGCAAGCCGGAAACCAGCGGCACCATGGTCGGCAGCATGCAGCAGTTCTACGGCAAGGTGCGCGCAACCCTGGGCGACACCAAGTATGGCTATGTGGCCGAACTGGAAGAGTCCGAAGATCGTCTGCTGAAGGCATTCGATGAAACCATCGCCGATCAGGACACCCCGGCCGCCGCACGCGACGCCGCACTGCGTCTGCTCCCGGAAGTGCGCGCCTGTCATGACGTGATGCGTAACCGCAAGCATGCGATGAAGAGCGCCGCATAACCTGCGTGCGTGACCCAGGCGCATCCCCGTGATGCAGCTTGTGGAGTGAACCGATAAAGGCGGAAACGGGCAGCGCGAGCTGCCCGTTTCTTTTTGTGCCACGCGCAGCCAGTGACACGCAGTTCTTGTTCCACGCATTGCGCGCGTTCCACGTCGTGGCGTGGATGTTGGAGGCGTGTCACGCACGCAGTTGGTCTGCTAGTATCCGCCGCCCTTCTTCCGGCAGGTCCGCGTACGCGGTCGTGGAATCAGCCCATGAAACAGCAGTTCCTGTACCTGTCCTCGGCCGAGGCGCAGCTGTCGCTTGGCCTTGGCGAGGAGAAGACCACCGAGCGCCTGTTCTTCGCGGTGATGGCCGATGCATCGACTGCCCAGCGCGCCGCGGCGATTGCCGATGGGCTGCTGCATGGTGGCCAGGTCGATGGCAGGCCGCTGGCGCGCGAACGCTTGCATGTGACCCTGCATCATCTGGGTGATTACGCGGGCGGCTTGCCGCCGTCGTTGGTGAGCCGCGCCAGTCAGGCGGCCGAGCGCGTGGCAATGGACGCGTTCGCGGTGGAGTTCGATCGGGTGGGCACCTTCGGGGGACGACGTTCGCAGCTGCCGTGCGTGCTGCGTGGCGAAGACAAGGTGCGCGGGCTGTACGAACTGCAAGGCGCGTTGGGCCGGCAACTGGCGCATGCGGGCATTGCCGGCGATGCGCAGTACACGCCGCATATGACGCTGCTGTATTGCAACCAGTTGTTGCCGCAACGGCGCTGCGAGGCGCTGGCGTGGACGGTGCGGGAGTTCGCGCTGGTGCGCAGCTTTCTTGGCCAGTCGCGTTACCAGCTCGAAGGGCGGTGGTCGCTGCGCTGATGCGCGGGCAGGTGCGTCCACGGTAGCCTGCGTGCATGGACGCCACCACCACACCACTGCCATTGCAGCCGCAGCACCTGGCTGCGCTCGAACAGGCCTATGCCACGCCGCCGCGCGCCTATCACCACTTCGGTCATGTGCGCGCGCTGCTGCAGCATTACGCCGAGGTCGCCGCCGGGCCGGGCTGGCAGCAGCCGGTCGAAGTCTGGTTGGCGGTGCTGTTCCACGATGCGGTGTATCAACCCGGGCGCAGCGACAACGAGGCGGAATCGGCCAGGTGGGCGGCGGACTGCATCCCGCGCTGGTGGCCGCAGGTGTCGGTGGATCTGCAGCGCGTGCAGCACCTGATCCTGCTGACCGCACGCCACGGACAACTGCAGCCGGCGGATGTCGATGCCGAAGCGGCGTTGTTCCTGGATTGCGACATGGCGATCCTGGCCGCACCGGCGGCGGTGTTCGATGCCTACGACCAGGCCATTGCCGTCGAATACCGCGGGCATGTGCCCGGCCTGTTGTTCCGGCTCAACCGCAGGCGGTTCCTGGCCGGCCTGCTGGAGCGTCCGCGCATCTTTCTGAGCGACGATTTCCATGCGCGCTACGACGCTGCGGCACGGGCCAATCTACGGCGGCGGCTGGGGCGCTGACCCGGCACACGGGGCCAGGCGGTTCATCCGGGCGCGCTGGTGGCGCACGCTACAATGCGCACATGCACGACCGCGTCGCTCCCGATCATGATCCACGCCCGCAGCCGCCCGAGCCGCCTGCACCCAACGAGTGCTGCGAGAGCGGTTGCCCGTTGTGCGTGCACGATCTGTACGCGGAGGAACTGGCGCGCTACCGGCAGGCGTTGGCCGCCTGGGAAGCGCGGCAGCAGGCACATGCGCGATAAGCGAAGCGCCGCGCTTCGCGTGGCCGCCCGGAGCGATTATCTTTGAACCACTCTTTCCGATGGTGCGACATGCGACGACTTGAGATGTGGAGCGCGCTCTGCGGCGCGGCGATGTTGACGCTATCGGGCATGGCGGCTGCGCAGACGACGCAGCCAGTGAGCCACGGCCGCTTCGAGCAGGTGCCGGTGCTGATGCCCAAGGGCGAGCCGCAGCGCGTGGTGATCTGGCTGACCGGCACCGGCAACAACGTCAAGCGGCAGACGCAGGCGGAAAGCCTGCGTGCCGATGGCGCGATGGTGGCGATGGTGGATACCGCGCATCTGTATGCGGTGCTGCGCAAGGCCGGCGGCACCTGCGCGTTCTCGGTCGGCGATGTGGAGAATTTCTCGCGCTACGTGCAGGCCTTCTACCACGTGCCCACCTACCGCCTGCCGCTGCTGGTCGGCGACGGCGAGGGGGCCGCGCTGGCCTATGCGATCGGGGCGCAAGCCAAGCCGCATGTGCTGGCCGGCGTGCTGACCGATGGGCTGTGCCCTGCCACGGTATCCGATCAGGCGATCTGCCAGCCGGGCGTGCGCCCGGGCAGCAACACGCTGCTGCCGGTGCCGTTGCAGATTCCCTGGGTGCTTGCCGGGAGCCAGGACAAGCGTTGCCCGGCCGCCGCCGAAGACAGCTTCCTCAAGCAGGTGCCGCAGGCACGCACTTTTACGCGTTCGGCGCGGGGCGACATCCTGCCGGGCCTGCGCGCTGCGGCACGCTCGCTGGGCGAGCAGAAGGGCGTGGCCTTGCCGCCACCGCCGGGCGGGCTGGAAGATCTGCCGGTGGTGGAAGTGCCGGCCAAGCCGGACGGCGACAGCGACGACGACACCTTCGTGATCTTCGTCTCCGGCGATGGCGGCTGGGCAGGCCTGGACGAAGAGGTGGCCGATGCACTGGCCGCGCAAGGCATCCCGGTGGTCGGCCTGGATTCGTTGCGTTACTTCTGGACCGAGCGTACACCGCAGGGCTTTGCGACCGACCTGGATCGCATCGCGCGTTTCTATGCGCAGCGCTGGCAACGCCAGCGGGTGGTGCTGATCGGCTTCTCGCAGGGCGCGGACGTATTGCCGGCCGCGATCAACACGCTGCCGGCGCAGACCAAGCAGAACCTGCGCATGACCGCGCTGTTGTCGGTAGGCAAGCTGGCCGATTACGAATTCCACGTCAGCAACTGGCTGGGTTCGGACGACGATGGCCTGCCGATTGCGCCGGAAGTGCAGCGACTGCCCGCCGGCACCACCGTCTGCATCTACGGCCAGGACGACCAGGATGCGCTCTGCCCGAGCCTGCCGACACAGGCCGCCAGGCGGGTCGCGCTGCCGGGCGATCATCACTTCAAGGGCGATTACGCGACCCTGGCCAAGGTGATCATGGAGCAGTTGCACGCTCTGTCGAAGCCATAAGCAAGCAGTGCATTTTTGCCCATGCGTCAGCCGACTTCCGGCTGACGCATGTCGACAACCTGGTCGTCGCCGTTCGGTTCGGCCGCCAGCAGCCTGGCGGGCGCTTGGCATTTTTCTCCGCGACCGACAGCAACCGGCGGTGCTTGCGCGCGTGTCGGCGTGGGACCTTGAGCGGCATGGATGCCGCGCCAGAGCCTACAGGGACGTACTTGCGGCGTGTCCCACGCCGGTACGCGTGCAAGCGCCCGCAGCAGACCGAAGCATTCGCATGAAGCGGACGGATTTAGTGCGCAATTGATCGGTGTACGGAGTCGGCCGGTGGCGCGGCGCCGCATCCGGTGTCGGGACACGCCGCAAGTACGTCCATGTAGGCTCGGTGGCGGCATCCATGCCGCCACACGGTCCCGCCCCCGGACGCGGCACCACGCTCCCAATTTCGCTACCGCTCACCACCAAGCAATGCCTTCAGGCACAGGCGCAGGCACACGTGCAGGCGCCCACCGCAGACCGACGCATTCGCATGAAAACCGCAGGCCCTGTGTGGTGTTACTCCTGGCGGCCGGGATCCACCGAGATCAATCGGGTGACATCCAGCAATGCGGCCGGCAGATGCATGCCGCCCGGCGCGACCAGGTAGCGCGGGCGCCAGGTCGGGGCGAACTTCGATTTGAAGCGACGCAAGCCGCTGAAGCCATAGAAGCGCTCGCCGTGACGCGCGACCAGGCTGGCGAAGCGATTCCAGCGGCCGGCCAGGCGATGCTCGGCCAGGCCCGACAGCGGCGCCATGCCCAACGAGAAGCGCGTATAGCCGTTGGCTTGCCCCCACAGGAACAGCTCGATGAACAGGAAATCCATCGTGCCCTTGGGCGCCTGCGCGCTGTGCCGCATCAGGTCCACCGACAGCTCGCCGCCGGCCGGCGCTTGCCACACGTTGGCGAAGGCCACGATCTGGCCTTCCGCCTCGGCCACCGCCACCGGAAAGCGGCGCAGATAGTCCGCATCGAAGCTGCCCAGCGAGAAGCCCTTCTCTTCGCCGGATTTTTCTTCCAGCCATTGCTCGGACACTTCGGTCAGGCGCGGCAGTACCGCATCCACCTGCTCGGGCTGCAGCATGCGGAAGGTCAGGCCGCCGCGCTTGCCGCGGTTCCAGGCCTGGCGCAGGTCGGCGCGGTCGCGGCCTTCCAGGGTGAAGCCTTCCAGCGGCACGATCGCCTCTTCGCCCAGTTTGACCAGGGTCAGGCCCATGTCCAGATAGGTCTGCCAGTATTTTTCGCCGACCTGGTAGAACACCGGGCGCAGGCCCATATGGTCGGCCTCTTCGCGGAAGCGCCAGATCAGTGCGCGTGCGACCTCGGGCGTGCCGACCGGGTCGCCCATCGAGATCAGCGAGCCGCCGTAACGCTGCATCATCACAAACCCACGTCCCTGCTCGTCGAGCAGGAACGCCTTGTCGCCGGTCAGCGCCAGGCAGGCCTGGGTGTCGGTACTGCTGGCCAGGACCGGCGCCAGCGTCTGCAGGGTCTGCGCATCGGCGGCCGGCATCGGGCGGCGGCCGCCACGCAGCAGGCGCGCCATGCCGAACACGATCACGCCCACGCACAGGATCAACGCCGCGCGCAGCGCACGTGGCGCGTTGGCCGAGGTGGCGAATTCCCACCACAGGTCGTTGCTGTATTCGACATGGCTGTAGACGAAGAACAACAGCCAGAACGTGGCCACCAGCACCAGGCCGAGGTTGCTCAGCCAGCGCCACGACCAGGCTTCGTCCAGCAGCGCGCCCTGGCGGTAGAACTCGCGCCGTGCCGCCCACAGCGCGACCGCGGCCAGCGCCGCCGACAGCGATACCGAGATATGGCTGCCGCGCAACAGCGACAGCGGCGGCAGCAGGATGCACACGCCCAGTGCCAGCACCCAGGCCGCATGGCTGCGGCGTTGCAGGCCCTGGCCGATCAGCAGCAGCACCATGCCGCCCAGGCTGACCAGCAGATGCGAGGTCTCGATCAGCGGCAGCGGCGCCACTTCCTGGCGCGCGCGCGGGGTCGGCAAGGTGCCGTCGATGACCAGCGCCGCGCCCACCGCAAACACTGCCAACGCCAGGATCTGCGGCAACCAGGGGCGCAGGGCCTTCCACACGGTGCGTGCGGTGCTGGCGCTGGCGCGCACCGGTGCGCCCAGGCCGGAGGCTGCCGCCATCGCCACCGAGATCAGCAGCGGCACGATGTAGTAGGTGACCCGGTAGGCCAGCGCGGCGGCCAGCACCGCAGCCGGGGTGACATGCGGCAACAGCTTGAGCAGGCTCCACTCGAACACGCCCAACCCGGCCGGCACCGTGGAGATCAGCCCGGCGACCACCGCCACCAGCCAGATCCCGATGAAACCGAAGTAGCCGGTACCCGGGTCCGGCGGCAGCAGCACGTAGAACGCGGCAGCCGCCAGGCCCAGCTCGACCACGCTCAGCGCGGTGACGCCGAGCACCGTGGTGCGGTCGGGCAACCAGAAGCGATGACTGCCAATCCCGAATTCGCGGCCCTGCCTGCCAACCAGTCCCAGCATCGCAACGTAGCCGACCAGCAAGGCGATACCGGCGATGCGGATGCCTTCTGCGGTGATCGGCAGTGCGCGCGCGGCCGCTTCCGGTTCCAGCATCAGCGCCAGGCCAAGCAACACCCAGGCGCCGAAGACGAAGCCCAGTGTGCTCATCAGCACCACCTGGCCGATCTCGGCCAGGGTCAGCCCGACGCTGCCATAGCCGCGCAGGCGAACTGCGCCGCCGGTGAGTGCGGCAAAGCCCAGCGTCTGCCCCACCGCGTGCGCCATGAAGGCGGTGATGCCCACGCGCGCCGGGTGCAGCCGCTTGCCGGTGCGCTTGAGCCCGACCCAGTCAAAGCCCACCAGACAGGCGTAGCTGCTCAAGCCCAGCAGCAAGGTGAGCGCGATCTGGCCGGCACCCAAGGCACGGAACGCCTGGCGGATCTGCCGATAGCCGTGGTCGGTGAATTGTCCCGACAGCGCATGCAGCGCCATCGCCAGGATCGCCAGGCTGATGATCACCGGCAAGGCGCGGCGCCAGCCGCTGGCCGGCGCTTGGGAAGACACGGAGGTATCCGTCATGAGGGAAACGGGATCTGCTGGAGGGGAAGAAGGGCACATGCATGGTGCGTGCCGCGCGGGCGATTGGTCTGCATGGGCCGGTCGGTGTCAAGGTACATGCAGGGTGATCGCGTGGATGCCCAATGAGGTGAACGCAGGCTTCGGTCGCGCCGACAGGTGTCGGCTCAGGACGGCCGCGCGCATCATAGGGCATCGCCGCGACCACGTGCCGCAGGCGACCCACCTGGACACGATGACCGTTGCACCACAGACAGGCAATTGATGGACGATCGACACCACACCGGCACCGCGATGCCGCCCGGGCCGTCGTGCCCGCCACGCTGGGCCGGGCAGGCCGGCGCAGTCGCCGCCTGCACGGGCATGGCCTTCATTGGATTGATTCTGCTGTTGCAATGGCTGCGTGGGGATCTGGACTGGATCGACGCACAGCTCAGCGCCTATCTGCACGGCGACCACGGCCTGCTGTTACGCACGGCCTATTGCGTGCTGGCTGCCACGATGGCGTGGATGGCGCCGGGCCTGCAGGCGGCACTTGCGCCGCCCGCGCGCAGCCGCACGGTGGTGGCGCTGTTCTGGAGCGCGGCGCTGGGGCTGAGCATGGTGTCGATCGGCGATAGCTGGATGCCGGAGCTGGCGCCCGACGCGGCCATGCTGGTGCATCTGCTCTCGGCCGACATGACGTTTCTGTGCGTGATCGCGGCGGTGTTGCTGCAATCGTGGTATTTCCGCCGCGACCGGGTGTGGCGAGGCCGCTTCACCACTGCGTTCGGCCTGGGGCTGAGCGCATTTGCGGTGTTGCTGGTCCACGTCACGGTCAGCAGTGTGCCGCTGGGCATCAGCCAGAAGAGCGCCATCGTGCTGATCGTGGCCTGGATGGTGCGGGTGGGGGCGTGGTTGGCGCAGCACCCGCGCGCCGGGGCTGCACGTTTGCCGCATTCGCGGGACAATGCCCGGGTCAATCAACCGTAGGAAGTCTGAAATGTTGCAGCGATTCGAAACGGGTCCGCGGATGTCGGAAATGACCGTCCATGGCGGCGTGTGCTATCTGGCCGGCCAGGTTGCCGAAGACACCAGCGAAGACATCACCGGGCAGACCCGCCAGGTGCTGGGCGAAATCGACAAGCTGCTCGCGCAGGCGGCCAGCGACAAGACCAAGATCCTGCGTGCGGAAATCTTCCTGGCCGACATCGCCGATTTCGACGGCATGAACGCGGCCTGGGACGAATGGGTGCCGCACGGCTTCACCCCCGCGCGCGCCACGGTCGAAGCCAAGTTGGCGCGGCCGGAATGGAAGGTGGAAATCGTGATCACCGCTGCGGCGAGCTGACCGCAGGGCGGCGCGCGGTCGCGGGGCGATCGCGCGCGCCGATGGCATCGTCTTCGTGCATGCGTTGCGCATCGCATCGCAGCGTTGCCAGCAGACAGTGCAAACCCCCGGATGGCGCGCTGGCATGGCCATGGCGCCAACCCGCCTGCCGGTGCGCCGGCACGACCGGAAAGCCGGAATATTCGCGTTCACCCATGCGGGCCGCGATGGCGTCTCGGGCCGCGCGCGGTGATCAGCGTTTGACGAAGCGATAGTGCGCCACGCCCCACTCGCGACCCTGGTCGTAACCGAACAATTCGGCGCAGGCCAGCCAGAACATCCGCCAGCGCTGCCACCAGCGCTGCGCATCCTCGCCGTAGGTCTGCTTCAGCAGCGGCATGATCTGCGCGCGGTGGCGGTCCTGGTTCTCCAGCCAGGCGTTGGCGGTTTTTTCGTAATGCTCGCCCGACAGCACCCAGCGCTGTTCGATCACCACGTCCTGCTGGAAATGCAGCAGGGTATCGGCCGCCGGCATCAGCCCGCCGGTGAAGAAATGCCGCCCCATCCAGTTGTCTTCGCCGGCCACCTCGAACGGGTAGGCCAGGTCGCGATGGCAGAAGATATGCACGAACAGCTTGCCGCCCGGCGCCAGCCAGCTGCCGACGCGCGCCAGCAGCTCGCGGTAATTGCGCATGTGCTCGAACATCTCCACCGACACCACGCGGTCGAAGTTGCCCGGCGGCAGCGCCAGCGCGTTGACGTCGGCGGTGATGACCTGCACGTTGCTCAATCCGCGCACCCGGCATTGCTCCAGGATGTGCGCGCGCTGCGGACGCGAGTTGGACACCGCGGTGATGGTGGCGCCGGGATAGCGCTCGGCCATCCACAAGGTCAGCGAGCCCCAGCCGCAGCCCAGCTCCAGGATGCGTTGGCCGTCGGCCAGTTCGGCGCGCTCACCGTACAGCCCCAGCATGCGTTCTTCGGCCGCATCCAGATCCGGCGTGGTGGCGTCCCAGTAGCAGCTGCTGTACTTGAGCCGGCGGCCCAGGCACAGGGTGAAGAACTGCGGCGGCAACTCGTAGTGCTGGCGATTGGCGGCATCGGTTTCGATCGCGATCGCGCTGGCACGCAGGCTGTCGATGAAGGCACGCTGGCGCTCGCCGCTGGCATCGGCACCGCCGGTGCGCTCATCGCGCAGGCGCTGCGCGCACAACCGGCGGATGCCGTAACGCAATGCGGCGTCGGGGAGCACGCCGGATTCGGCCAGCCGGGTCGCGACGGATTCTTCGGGCAGCGAGGAGGGCGGAACGGTGATGGTGGACATACGACTCTCCAGGCGACTCAGGAAGAAGGGGGAAGCGGGAAAAACGCGCTAGTGCTGCGCTGGTACTGCGCATAGTCCTCACCACGCGAGCGCAGCGCCTGCTGCTCGGTGTAGGGAATGCCGGTGAAGCGATACAGGAACACGAACATCACCACTGGCCCCAGCGCGGCCAGGGCGAGCGGCCATGGCCCGGCACCGACGGCCAGCGCCAGGTAAGCGAACCAGTGCACGAACTCGAAGAAGTAATTGGGATGCCGCGAATATCGCCACAAGCCGCTGCGGCAGGTGACGCCGCGATTGGCCGGGTTGGCCTTGTGCGCAGACAGTTGCCGGTCGGCCAGGGCTTCGCCACCGACCGCGATCAACCACACCGCGATCGCCAGCGTGCTCCACACGCTCCAGGCCGGCTCCGGGTTGCTGGCAGCGGCCAGAAACGGCACACAAAACAGCACCACCACGACTGCCTGCGCCAGGAAAAAGCCCAGGAACTTGCGTTGGTCGCCGTTCCAGTGCTCGCGCAAGGCACGATAACGGCCATCTTCATGCGGGTCGCCAAACACACGCACGCCCAGATGCAGCGCCAGGCGCGCGCCCCAGACACCGCCGAGCACGGCGACCAGCACGCGCGGCAGCAGCGCGCCATCCGACATCCACGCGCAATATGGCGCAGCCAGGGCCAGGCACGCGGCCCACAGCACATCAACCGGGCCGGCATTGCCGCTGCGGCGTTGCCACAGCCAGCCGACCACCATCACCACACTCGCAAACACGCCCACATGCAGCAGCGGCCAGGCATTCATTGCAGTTCTCCCCTCGGATGGTCAGGCGATGGTCGCGCCAGGCGGCGTGCATACAGCGACAACACCCCGCAGGCCAGGCCCCAGCCGATGCCGACCGCGGCCACCGCCTGCAGCTGTGGCGGCCGGAATTCCACCGCCTGCCAGCCGCGGTGTGCCAGCCAGTACGAAAACGGACCGAAAATCGCGCCCAGCAGCACCGCCAGCCACGGCCGCTGCATCACCGATGCCAGCGAATGGTTGAGCGTGAGCGCAAAGCCCAGCCACAACGCCAGGATCCAGGCCGGCGCCAGCAACGTGCCCGGCCACGGCGCGGCGTAGCGCACCCAGCCGCCCGCCGCCAGCGTGGTATCCAGCAGCAGGCCCAGCGACAGCGCGGCGACCAGCAGCTGCGGATCGCCCGGCGCTCGCCGCGACGGCCACAGCTGATACAGCGCAAACAACGCCAGCACCAGCAGGGTGGGCCAGATGCGCGCCTGCGCGGCCGCGCTGACGGCCACCAGCCACAGCACCTGCAGGCCCAGATAGTTGCCGAGCTGCCGCATGCGTCCGCTCAAAGGCCAGGCACGAACTGCGGCGGACGTGCGCCCGGCTTGCTCAGCCACAGATGCACATCGCCGATCGAGCGCTCCAGGAAACCGGCCTCGCAATAGGCCAGGTAAAACTCCCACATGCGGATGAAGCGCTCGTCATAGCCGAGCGCGCGCACCTGCGGCAGCTGCGCCATGAAGCGCTGGCGCCAGGCGCGCAGCGTCAACGCGTAGCTCGGCCCGATGTCTTCCAGGTTGAACAGGCGCAGGTCGCTGGCGCGTGCGATCGCGCCGGTCATCGCCGCCACCGAGGGAATGAAGCTGCCGGGGAAGATATGCCGCTTGATGAAGTCCACCGAGCGCAAGGCCTGCGCATAGCGATGGTCCTCGATGGTGATGGCCTGGATCAGCGCCTGGCCGTCGTCGGCCAGCAGGCTGCCGACCTTGGCGAAATAGGTGTCCAGATACTGATGGCCGATGGCCTCGATCATCTCGATCGACACCACCCGATCATAGCGGCCGTCCAGATCGCGATAGTCGCGCAACAACACCGTGACCCGGTCGCTCAGGCCGGCCGCGGCGATGCGCTGGGTGGCCAGTTCGAACTGCTCGCGCGAGATGGTGGTGGTGGTGACGCGGCAGCCGTGCGCGCGTGCGGCGTGCAGCGCGAAGCCGCCCCAGCCGGTGCCGATTTCCACCACGTGGTGCTGCGGGCCGAGCTGCAGTTTCTGGCAGATGCGTTCGAGCTTGCGTGTGGCTGCGCGCTCCAGGGCCGCCTCGCCCTGGGCCTCTTCGCCGTCGACGAAGATCGCCGAGGAATACATCAGGTTCTCGTCGAGAAACAGGCGGAACAACGGGTTGCCCAGGTCGTAGTGCGCGGCGATGTTGCGCCGGCTGCCGCTGCGGGTATTGCGTGCGAACGCATGCAGGCTGCGCATCGCCCAGCCGCCCAGCCGCGCGGTGCCGGTTTCCATGGCATCCAGGCGGTCGCGATTGCGCAGCAGCAGGCGCATCAACGCGACCAGGTCGTCGCAGTGCCACTGCCCATCCATGTACGACTCGCCGGCACCGACGCTGCCGTTGAGCGCGGCCTGGCGATAGAAGCCGGGGTCGATGACACGCAACTGCACCTGCAGCGCATCGGCGCCACTGGCGTTGCCGAGGGTGGTGACGCCATCGGCTTCGTGCAGCTGCAATTGTCCATCGCGCAGCTCGCCGAGCGTGGCCAGCAGGCGCTTGCGCAACAGGCGGTCCGTCCAGGAAGCCGCGCGCGGCGCAGCGGTGTCGGGCAGGGACGTGGCGTTCATCGGGGTTCTCGCACAGGCGGATGAGGGTGATCGTGGACCGGGTTGCCGCGCAGCCACAGGCGCAGGGCCTGCCAGTGGATGGCCAGCACCACCTGCACGGTCATCAAGGGATAGGCCAGCAGCGTGCGTGCCAGGGTGCGCGCGTTGAGCGGCTGGCGCTGCAGGACCAGGGTGGCATCGAAGCGGCGTGCACCGCTGCCTGCGCCATCGGCCTCGGCCGCGGGGCTGCCGCCCGGCGCGTCGCCGCCAGGCGCATCCAGCACGTCCATATGCACGCGCAATTGCGCCTCGGGCACGCTGAAACGCCAGTCGTACTGGTGCTGCATGCCCATGAAGGGCGAGACGTGGAAGCGCTTGTCGAAGCGCCAGGCATGCACCTGGCGATGCGTGCGCGCCTGCGCGACCGGCAGCACGTAGGTGTGGCGCTGCTGCCACGGCGTATTGGTGATTTCCGCCACGACCCAGCGCAGGCCCCCGTGGCGATCGAAGCAGTAGTAGAAGCTGACCGGGTTGAACACATGGCCGAAGTAGCGCAGATGCGTGAGCAGGCGGATCGCGCCATCGGGGCGCTCGCCGGTCTGGGCCTGCACGCAGTCGCGCACCGCCTGGTCCAGCGGAATGTCCGGGTCACCGAGATAATCGCTGCGCCGGAACTGCGCCAGATTGGCGCGCCCCACCGACCATAGCCAGCGCCGCGCAAACACCACATCGAGCTCGGACAGATCCAGGTACATCAGGAACAGCCGGTAGCGAAACGCCAGTGGCCTGGGCGCAAACCGCCGGTGCCGCACCCAACCGGTGTAGATCGCGCTGTGCATCGCACCCACCCCGCTGACGGCACCGCTGTCCTCGCCGGGAGGCAGCGGTACCGCATCGGGGCTGGCGTCGCGCAGCAGCTGCATCACCAGTCCACTCCCAGGCCATGGGCCACATCCACGCCGCTGCGCAGGCCGTCTTCATGGAAGCCGAAGCCCCAGGCCGCGCCGGCAAACCAGGTGTGCTGCACGCCCTGGATCTCGGCCTTGCGCGTCTGCGCGGCGAGGGCGGCCGCGTTCTGCACCGGGTGGCGGTAGCGCATGCGCCGCAGCACCTTGTCCGGGGCGATGTCGTGGTTGCGATTGAGGCTGACGATGAACGGCTGCGGCGCGTTGAGCGACTGCAGGGCGTTCATCCAGTAACTCACCGTGCACGGCGCCTGCGGGTCGGCCGGCACATGCGCATTCCACGCCGCCCAGGCGCGGCGATCGCGCGGCAGCACGCTGGCGTCGGTGTGCAGGACGGTGTCGTTGTCCTGGTAGGTGATGCCGCCCAGGACCTGCCGCTCGGCTGCGGTGGCGTCGCTGAGCAAGGCCAGCGCGTCGTCGGCATGGCAGGCGAGCACCACGTTGTCGAAGTGCTCTTCGCCACGCAGGGAACTGAGCACCACGCCGTTGGGCGCGCGGCGGATCGCATGCACTGGCGTGGACAGGCGCTCGAGCACCTGCCAGCGCCGGCGCAGCGCACGCACGTAGCTGCTGGATCCACCACGCACCACCTGCCACTGCGGACGCCCGCTGAGCTGCAGCATGTGGTGGTTGGCCATGAAGCCGATCAGCTGGCCCATCGGGAATTCGAGGATGCGCTGCGAGGGCGATGACCACAGTGCCGAGGCCATCGGCACCAGATGCTGGTCGCGAAACGCCGCCGAATACCCATGCCGCTGCAGATACGCGCCCAGCGTGCTGAAGCGCTCCTGGCTGTGCAGCACCGCCGGCGCCTGCCGATAGAAGCGACGCAGGTCGGCCAGCATGCCCCAGAAGCGCGGGCTGAGCAGATTGCTGCGCTGGCAGAACAGCCCGCCCAGGCTGCCGGCGTTGTATTCGAGCCCGCTGCGCGCGTCGTGCACCGAGAAGCTCATCGTGGTCGGCTGCGCGGCCACGTCCAGCTCGGCGAACATGCGCGTGAGCAGCGGATAGTGCTGCGGGTTGAACACGATGAAGCCGCTGTCCACCGCATAGCGTTGGCCGTCCAGCTGGATGTCGTGGGTGTGCGTATGTCCACCCAGATAATCGGCGGCCTCGAACAAGGTGACCTCGTAGCGGCGCGACAGCAGCCACGCCGCGCCCAGGCCGGCGATCCCGCTGCCGACCACGGCAATCCTGCCCTCGCTCATCGGCTCACCCGCTCGGCACGTTGCGTGAGCGATGTCGGCATCGGCTTGAGGTCCCAGACCAGGCCCACCCACGACATCGCGGTGAGCCCGTACCAGGTGAGGTCGTACTCCCACCAGCGCAGCCCCTGGCGCGCCGAGCCGGGAAAGAAGTGGTGATTGTTGTGCCAGCCTTCGCCGAAGGTGAGCAGCGCCAGCAGCCAGTTGTTGCGGCTGTCGTCGCGGGTGTCGAAACGCCGGCTGCCGAAGCGATGTGCCAGCGAATTGATGGTGAAGGTGGCATGGAACAACGCCACGGTGGAGATCACAAAGCCCCATACCAGCAGTTGCGCGCCGTTGGTCTGCAACGCGGGCGCGGCAACCGCCAGCCAGTCGCCGAGCAGGTATAGCCCGGTTGCCAGCAACACCGGCATCACGATGTCGAAGCGGTCCAGAAAGCGCAGCTCGGCAAAGCGGCGCAGGTCCGGGATGACCTCCCAGTCGGTGCGGAAGTTGCGCGGGGTCAGGAACCAGCCGGTATGGCTCCACCAGAAGCCGTGCTGCGCCGGCGAATGCGGATCGCGGCCGGTGTCGGTGTGGCGGTGATGATTGCGATGATGCGCGGCCCACCACAGCGGCCCGCGCTGCACGCAGGTGGCGCCGATGGCCGCGAACACGAACTGCAGCACGCGTGAGGTCTTGAACGCGCGGTGCGAGAAATAGCGGTGGTAGAACCCGGTCAGCGCAAACATGCGCAGCGCGTACAACGCCACCGCCATGCCGACCGCGAACCAGGACGCACCGACCCACAGGACCGCCAGGCAGGCCAGGTGCAGCGCGATGAAGGGCAGGGCACGCAGCCAGTCGATACGGTCTGCGCGTGCTTCGTCCAGCGGTTCGTCGGTTTGCGAATCCACCCAACGACGCAGGCTGCCGGTACGCGCTGCGATCCACCCACGTCGGCGGGTATCGGCAGGCTGCGGCGGCGCGGCATGTGGGTCAAAGCCAGTACTCGGCACGCGTGGTTCTCCGTGTGTAGTGGTGACCCTTTACGGACGCTGCCGGTAAACAGATGCACCAGCGCGTTCGATCGTCGCATGCGTGCGCGCGCTTGGCGTGCCGGTGCGAACGAATCGCGCAATTGCGCACACATTGAACCTCGCCAGCCAGGGGTGACGCAGATGAGGCTGTTGCGCGCCTGACGCCGCCTGCAACGTGGTCGCAGGCGGCGTCAGGCGCGCCGGATCAGGGCGCCATTGCCAGCGTGCTGATGCCGCCCTTGGCCACCACGGTACCGGTGGCGACGCCGCCCGGTGCACCGCCCGGCGGCTCCAGCGTCACTGCCAGGATGGCCTCGTTGCTGAGCATGGGCATCAGCTGGTCGGGAATCTGCGCGCGGCGTGCACGCTGGTCGTCGAAGGTGCCCATCGAATGCGCCTTGCCGTCCGGCGTGATCAGCCACAGCTCGGGTACCTTGTCGGCGGTGGCGGTGCGATCCAGCGGCGTCACCGTGATGGTGTGCTTGTCGGCATCCATCAATGCGACATAGCCGGGGCGGCCGTCTTCGGTGGCCAGCGTGGAGGTCATCGCAATGCCGGTCGCCGGCGCGGTGGTGGCCGCCGGCGGCGTGACCGGTGTCTGTACCACTGGCCCGGTGCCCTGCGGCGGCGATACCGGTGCCGGTGGCGTGCGCAGGTTCAACAATGCCAGCAGGCACACGGCCGCGGTGGCCAGGCCGCCGGCGCTTGCCCAGCGCCAGAACCGCACACTGTTCCACACCGCTGTCGTTGGCGCGCCTGCCGGCGGCGCCGTCGACGGCGCGGGGGGCACTGCGTGCAGTGGCGTATCGAAGCCGAGGGTCTGGCGGATGCGTGCCCAGACCTGGCCGGGCGGCGTCACGGCGGCGATCTCGTCCAGCAACGGCGCCAGATGTTCCTGCCACTGCGTCACCGCCTGCGCAAACTGGCCGTCGGTGGCGACGCGTTGTTCGGCAGCCAGGCGCTCGTCGGCGCTCAACAGGCCCAGCACGTATTCGCCGGCAAGCACGTCGCGCGGCGGTTCCTGGTCGATGGGAAAGGGCGTGCTCATCGTTCCAGACATGCCTTGAGTTTGGCCAGACCGCGGCGGATCCAGCTCTTGACCGTGCCGATCGGGGTGTCGGTGCGCGCGGCGAGTTCTTCGTAGGTGATGCCGTCGAAGAACGCGGTGCGGATCAATTCGCTGCGCGGCGGTTCCAGCTCCGCCAGGCAGTGGTCGATGCGTCGGCGCGTGCTGGCGCGCTCGGTGCGCTCCAGCGGCGAGGCATCGCTGGCGCGCAATTCGCCGGCATCGTCCAGCGCCACGTTGCGGCGTTGCGGGGCATTGGCGCGCAGATGGTCGATGGCCTTGTTGCGCGCAATCATCGCCAGCCAGGTGAGCCCGCGTGCACGGGTGGGATCGAACTGCCCGGCCTTGTGCCAGATCAGCGTGAACACGTCCTGCAGCACCTCTTCGGCTTCGGCACGGTGCGGGATCATGCGCAGGCACACCCCGAACAGTTTGGGCGAGGTCTGCCGGTACAGCGCTTCGAAGGCATGCCGGTCGCCACCCGCGGTCGCGGTCAGCAGTCGTCCGGTTTCATCGTCGTCGTGGCCAGGGATGGCACTCATGCGGTCGGGCGTTTTTTGAGGTGGGGGCGATGCTACCGGACTGGGCGGACGCTGTCCTTCACTTGCGCTGCTGAAACCACAGCAGGACGGCAGCGAGCAGCAACAGGATCTCGACGCCGGCCAATGCCACCGTGGGCGCGGAGACCGGCCACAGGCGCGCCAGCGAGACGCTGCGGAACAGCACGATCGGCACGTAGAACGCGAGTGCGACCAGCAGGCCGGTGCGCGGTTGATCGATCCACGCGAAGTAGCCGAACAGGAACGCCATGCCCAGCTGCAGGCCGCCATAGATGACCAGGTATTCCGATTGCCCGGCCGGCGAGAGCTGGGTGTAGCCCACGGCATTGGCGGTCTTGGCCGGCGAGAGCGTGCACCAGATCGCCAGCACGACGTAGAGCACTGCGTTGATCCAGAGGTAGGCCTTGGCCATGGCGATGGTCCTGTATGGGGAAGAGGTGACCGGGCCGTTGTACGCAACCGCGCGTGGTCGAACGTGAAGATGGCGCGGACCTGGTTCACGGGGCGCTGCAGCTCTTGGCCAGCGGCTGCTCGCGCGCCTGGCGCAGCTCATCGGCGCTGACCGCACGCGCAGCGGTGTCCGGAAAAACGATGCGCACATGCGGATAGCGGCCGCGCTCGTCGCGCAGATTGCCCACGCCGCGGAATTGCAGCAGACGTTTGTCGGCGATCGAATAACGCACTTCGAGCGCGGGCACTGCCGCGCCGTACCACGCATCCAGGCTCAGGCGAAAACGGCGCTGGCCGCCGGTATCGTCGATGCGCTCGACACGGAATGCCAGCTGGCGTTGCAGGCTTGGCAGCACGAAGTCCACGCGCTGCGGCGTGCCGGCAAGCGCCTCCCAGTGGCTGCGCAGGTATGCATCGAAGCCGGCATCGATCACGCGCGGGCCGTCGTCGGCCGGCAGTGGCGTGCGTTGCTCGGCCTTGCCGGGTTCCTGCTGGAACATCTCGCGCACGCCGTCGCGCTGACGCACGCCCTGGCGATAGCCGTCGCGGCCGTCGATCAGGCTGAAGTCGGGCGAGCTGCCGCCGCCATCGACCTGCTTGCGCGCAAACGGGCGTCCGTCGGCGCAGCGATACAGCACGACGCGCCCGCCATCGTCGAGCAACCAGTGCGACTCGCGATAGCGCAGCGCGCCGCTGTCGTCATCGAAGGCATCGCCATCCACACGGGTGACTGCCGCCGCACTCAGCGGCAAGCCGCCCAGGACCAGCAGCAGCAACGGCGGAACCGGTCGGCATACGCTGGCGAGCGCGGCAAGGGCAGCGGCGAGTGGACGCATCGGCGGATTCCTCGATGGAAGTGCCTACCAATACGAGCGCATCCGCAGTGCGGATGCGCCGGATGCGTCAGGACGTTCCTGACACGGTGTCGTACCTGGAGGCCAGTGCCACGGGTTTGGGGCGTTGGGCGCTGCCCAGAGCGCAGGTGCGTGCATGGGATTGCCCATGCCGCGCCGGTCGCGCGCGAGCGGCCAGGGCGAGGGCGAGGGCGCAGCCGGGTGCGGAAGCCGGGGCGTGGACACAAGTCTGCCGGCTCAGGGGGCCGGCCGCGAGCACGCACGCGTCGTGCAGGCACGGATGGCGTGCAGACATCGCGGTGCAGGTGGCACCGCCGATTCCGGGCGGGGCGCGCCTGGCACCTGCGCCGCTCGTCCGGCCAGCGGTCTAGCCGCTGGCGCGCAACACGATGCAATCCACCGGGCAGGCCGGCAGGCAGAGCGCGCACCCGGTGCACAGCGGCGCGATCACCGTATGCATGTGCTTGGCGCCGCCGACGATCGCATCCACCGGGCAGGCCTGGATGCACTTGGTGCAGCCGATGCAGTCGGCTTCGACGATCCACGCCACCTGCGCCGGTGTCTGCAGGCCGCGCGTGCGGTCGTAAGGGCGCGCGGGCACCTGCAGGACATGCGCCAGCGCACGCGCACCCGCATCGCCGCCGGGCGGGCAGTGATCGACATCCGCTTTGCCGTCTGCCATCGCTTGCGCATACGGGCGACAGCCGTCGTAACCGCACTGGCCGCACTGGGTCTGCGGCAGCAGGCGGTCGAGGCGTTCGACCAGGTCGGGCGATGCGGCGGGCGTTGCGGTGTGCATGTCAGTGCAGCAGCTTGCCGCGATACCAGCGCTGCTGTGCCAGCGCCAGCATCGGCTTGTCTTCACGGCTGTCGCCGTAGGCATGCACGCATTCGTATTGCGACAGGTCATAGCGCAGGCGGATCTGCGCGGCCTTGCGCGGGCCGCAATCGCCTTCCGCATAGCGCCCGCTCAGCACGCCGGCGTGGTGTTCCAGCTTGTTGCAGATCAACGACAGGTCATGCTGCGCGCACCACGGCTGCAGGTACAGGTCCAGCGAGGCCGACACCAGTACCACTTCATGCCCCTGCGCCTGATGCCAGTCGATGCGCTGCATCACCTCGGCGCGCAGCACGCCCGGCAATGCAGTGCGCGCGAAATCGGCGCCGTGCGCGGCCACCTCGTCCAGCAGGCGATCACTGAACACGATGCGGGTGACCCGCGCGCGCAGCGCCGCAGCCGACACCATGCCCAACCGATACCCCAGCACCCATGGGCCGACCTGCCACTTCGCCGTCGCCAGCTGCGCGGGCGTGGCCACCTTGCGCAGGAAGCGCGCATAGCTGTCGCAGGTGGTGATGGTGTGGTCGAAGTCGAACAGGGCCAGGTGCATGAGGGGCTGGGATTGGGCAGTCGGGAGTGGGGATTGGTTAACGGCGCGGCGTCTGCTTTCCCTTCTCCCACAGGGAGAAGGTGCCCCGCAGGGGCGGATGAGGGGACGGGCCAGGCACTGGTGTCAGGTCTCCCTCAACAATCAGCTCTGGCTCCTACGATTCCCGACTCCCGATTCCCGACTCCCGATTCCCCATTCCCGCTTCACCGAACAGGCATGCCCGGCTGCGCACCAGCATCGGCGTCCAGCAGTGCCAGCGTGCCGCCGTCGAAGCCGGCCGACAGGATCATGCCTTCGCTGATGCCGAAGCGCATCTTGCGTGGAGCCAGGTTGGCGATGAACACCACGCTGCGGCCGACCAGCGTTTCCGGTTCGCCATAGCTGGCGCGGATGCCCGAGAAGATCTGGCGCTTGCCCAGCTCGCCGGCATCCAGCTCGAAGCGCAGCAGCTTGTCCGAGCCTTCCACAAATTCGCACACCAGCACCTTGCCGATGCGCAGGTCGAGCTTGGCGAAATCGTCGATGCCGATGAGGCTGGGAGCGGCGGTTGGGGACTGGGGAGTCGCAACGGCCGCCGGTTTCGTCTCGGCCTTGGCCGGTGCGGGCTTGGTGGTCGCAGCGGGTGCCGCAGGTGCGGCCATGGTGTCTTTTGAAGCGTCGGTCATGGCGTCGATCAGTTTGGGGTCGATACGGGTGAACAGGGCGGTGTAGGGCTGGATCACGTGCGCGGTCAGCGGGCGCGCGACGTCGTCCCAGCTGGTCATCGGTGCCGACAGGAAGGCTTCGGCCTCGGCACAGGTGCGCGGCAGGATCGGCTTGAGTGCGGCCACCAGGATCCGGAACAGGTTCAGGCCCTGCGTGCACACCGATTGCAGCTGCGCATCGGCACCGTCCTGCTTGGCGATCACCCACGGCTTGGTGTCGTCGATGTACTTGTTGGCCTCGTCGGCCAGCGCCATGGTCTGGCGGATCGCGCTGGCCGCATCGTTGCGCTCGTAGGCCTCACGGATCGGCGCCAGTGCGGCGACGAAGCGGTCGTACTGCGCCGGGTCGGGCAGGGCGTCGGCCAGCTTGCCGTCGAAGCGCTTGCCGATGAAGCCGGCGCAGCGGCTGGCCAGGTTGACGAACTTGCCGACCAGATCCGCATTCACCCGCGCGATGAAATCGCCCAGGTTCAGGTCCAGATCGTCCACGCCGCCGGATGACTTGGCCGCGAAGTAGTAGCGCAGCGCCTCCGGTTCCAGGCCCACGTCCAGGAAGGTCCTCGCCATCACGAAGGTGCCGCGCGACTTGGACATCTTGGCGCCGTCCACGGTGAGGTAGCCGTTGACGTGCAGCCGGGTCGGCGCGCGATGGCCGGTGCCGTGAAGCACCGCCGGCCAGAACAGGCCGTGGAAGTTGACGATGTCCTTGCCGATGAAGTGATGCAGCTCGGTCTGCGTGCCGGCGACCAGATGGGCCTCGAAATCCTCGCCCATCTGCGCGCACAGGGTCTTGAAGCTGCACAGGTAGCCGATCGGCGCGTCCAGCCACACGTAGAAATACTTGCCCGGCTGGCCGGGAATCTGGAAGCCGAAATACGGCGCATCGCGCGAGATGTCCCAGGCGCGCAGGCCGCCTTCGGTGTCCAGCCATTCCTTGAGCTTGGCCTTGACGCCGGGCAGTGCCACATCGCCGGCCAGCCACTCACGCAAGAACCCGTCGAAATGGCCCACTTCGAAGAAGAAATGCTCCGAGTCGCGCAACTCCGGCGTGGCACCGGAGATCACCGACCTGGGCTCCTTCAGCTCGGTCGGCGCGTAGGTGGCGCCGCAGACCTCGCAGTTGTCGCCGTATTGATCGGCGCTGCCGCAATTGGGGCAGATGCCCTTGATGTAGCGATCCGGCAGGAACATGCCCTTGGCCGGGTCGTAGAACTGCGCCACCGAGCGGCGGCTGATGTGACCGGCGGCCTCCAGCCTGGTGTAGAAGGCCTCGGTGAGTTCGCGATTGACCGGCGAATTGGTCGAATCGTAATGATCGAAGGTCACCCCAAACGCGGCGAAATCGCGCTCATGGCTGGCCTGGATGCTGGCGATGAAGGCCTCCGGGGTGACCCCGGACTTTTCGGCGGCAAGCATGATCGGCGTGCCATGGGTGTCGTCGGCGCAGACGAACCAGGTCTTGTCGCCGCGCAGGCGGCGCGCGCGCACCCAGATGTCGGCCTGGATGTAGCCGACCAGATGGCCAAGATGCAGCGGCCCGTTGGCATAGGGCAGGGCGGTGGTGACGAGTGCGGTGCGGGTCATGGCAGGCGTAATGCGGGGGACAGCCGATTATCGCATTAGTCGAGAGCCGGGATTGGGGCTGGGAGATTGGGGATTCGTCAAGGCAGGACCAGGCCACGTGCCGGTCCAGACGCGCGGCCTTGGCCATCGCTGCGGCGGCAGCAGCCGAGGATCCCGCCCAATACGACAAGCCCTCAACGATGCGCCGACGCACAAAAAAGGCGCCCCGCAGGGCGCCCGCTCTTGCGAATCCCGGCTCCCGATTCCCCAATCCCAGCTATTCACGAATCCAGGTCTGGGTGCGGCCCAATGCCTCAACGCCCACATAGCCGCGCATCTGCAACTTCTTGCCGCCGTCGGTCAGGGTGACCTTGGCCTTGTAGGTCTTGCCCTTGGCCGGGTCGAGCACCGAGCCGCCGCTCCACACCGCGGTACCGTCGGGCTTGAGGCCCCACAGGATGGTCATGCCCTTGATCGGCTTGCCCTTCTGGTTGCCATCGCACTTGTCGCAGGTCGGGTTGGGCCCATGGTTGGACTGCAGGATGTCGACCACCTTGCCGCTCAGCGTACCGTTGCCGAGCTGCTCGATCTGCACCACCGACTTGGGCTTGCCGGTTTCGTCGTCGATGGTTTTCCAGCGGCCCACCGGCGAATCGGCGGCCTGGGCCAGCAGCGAGGCGGCGGCCAGCGGCAGGGCCAGCATCAGGGTCTTGAAGGTCTTGCGCATGTGTCCCCTCCCAGGGATTGCTGTGGCCGCCGTCGGCGGCCTGACCGGAATGTATACCGTGGAGTATGGTGGGGGAAAGGCGCGCTGCGGAATGCGTTCATGCCACGCGCGCCCGGTGCCGTTGCCGGTCCAGGTCCGCTGACGGGGCCGGGTATGTCTCATGTCAGCGGTCATGGCGCTGTTCGGCTCGCTTGCGCTGCCGGCTGTGTGTCCCGCATGCCCTCGCCGATCACCGATCAGCAGCCACGGCAGCAACCACCCGCTATTGCAGCGTCACCTGCTTGCGGTTGTCCGCCGGCACGCGATCGATCAGCTTGTTGTCCGGATCGAAGCCGGCCTCGATCGGCAGGCGGTCGACGGTCATGCTGAAACTGGGCGCGGCGCTGGTGACATGCTGCCGTTGCAAGGCCAGTACCGGCGCCTGTGCGTTCTTGCCGGCCGGAGCACCGTAGATCGCCACCTCGATCCAGTCGTCCAGCGGCACCGCCTGCTCCTTGCCCGTGCCGTCGGCCTGCAACTTGGCCGCCTGCGTTTGCACGGTCACCTCGAAACGGCCATCGGGGCGCTTGCGCGCCTGCGCGCTGACCACGCGGTTGTCGTAGAAGGTGATCTTCTCGAACAGGTCGGTGATCAGTTCTTGCTGGTCCGGGCGTGCCTGGGCCCGAATGGCCTGCAGCAACTCGGCCGAGGTGGTGTAGGGCGGCTGCTGGAATGCCTTGGCCGCCAGGAAGCGCTGCAATGCACGATTGAGCGCCTGCTCGCCGAGCTCCTCGCGCAGCCGGTAGAACGCCAGCGAGCCCTTGCGGTAGTGGATGTATTGCTGGTCTTCCACGCGATACAGCGGCAACTCCTCGATGGTTTCGCCACCACGGCCTTCCAGATAGCGATCCAGTTCGTAGCGGAGGAAGCGGCGCATATGGGCGCGTCCGTACTCGCGCTCCATCACCATCAACGCCGAATACTGCGCCAGCGATTCGGACAGCAAGGTGGCGCCCTGCACGTTCGCCCCGATCACCTGATGCGCCCACCACTGGTGCGCCACTTCGTGCGCGGTGACATAGAACACGTAGTCGATGTCGTCTTTGTCGCGCAGGTCGGCGATGAAGCCGATCGACTCGGAATAGGGGATGGTATTGGCGAATGACTGCGCAAAGCGCGCGTAGCCGGGGAACTCGATGATGCGCACCTGACGATGCTGATACGGGCTGAAGTTGGCTTCGTAATAGGTCAGCGACTTCTGCACGCTTTCGATCATGCGCTGCACGTTGTACGGGTGCTTGGAGTCGTAATAGACCTCGATCGGGATGTTCTTGTAACGCGCCTTGCGCACTTGCCAACGTGCCGACAGGTAGGCGTAGAAATTGAGCATCGGCCGGTCCATCACGTAGCGGAAGCAGCGCCTGCCATCGCGTTGGAATTCCTGCTGCAGATAGCCCGGTGCCAGGGCGATCTGATCCGGCGCGGTGCAGACGGTGCTGGCAAAGTCGAGCCAGTCGGCATCGTCGCTGACGTAGGTGTTGGCGCGCGCGGCCTGGTCCTCGAGCTTGGGCATACGCGTGGGTTCGCCCAGGCCGCGCTTGCGGCGGTCGTTGCGGTCGCTGATCTCGGTCCGGGTGTTGTAGCCGAACCAAGGCAGCAAGGTGTTGTTGAAAAAGCTGCCATTGGCGACCAGTTCGGTCTGTGCCTGCTCGGCGGTGAGGCCATGTGGATGCTGGTCCACGTGGAAACGGAATACGCGCTCTTCGCCGGGTTGCAGCGGCCGCTGTAGTCGATAGATGCGGTAGCCGGCCGGCACGTCGTGCAGGGTCAGCGTTTGCCCGCCCAGGTCCACCTTTACCAGGCTGCGGTCCCCCGTGCGGCCCTGCATGCCGATGTGCACCTCGCTGATCGGCGTGGGGTGGGTGTTGCGCACCGTCCAGGTGGCATCGATGACCACCGACTGGGTTTCCGGATGCAGGTCGACATGGTTGTCGACGGCGATGATGCGCGGCTGCGGCAGATCCTTGTATTTGCGGTAATCGCGCTCGTAGCGCGCCTGCAGGTCCAGCCGCTGTTCCGGCGACAGGAAGCTGTTGTAGACGTTGGTGTTCCAGTACAGCCAGCCGCCGACCGCCACGAAGCCGAGCAGGCTGACCGCCAGGGCCGCACCGGTCGGGCTGCGCAGGCGCTGCAGCGCCTGCCGCACACGCTGGCGCAGGCCATGGCCCACGCCACGTGGCCAGAACGCCGAAGACAGCAACAGCAGGGCCAGCAGGAACACGCCCCAATAGCCCTGGAACCACAACTGGCCGGGCAGGAAGTGCCCGTAGCCGTTCATGTCCGAATACGGCGCATTGGGCCAGCCGCCGAAGGTGTAGAGGTTCTGGGTGTAGTCGAGCATCGACAGCGCCGATTGCCCGATCAGCACCAGCATCAGCAACGCATAGCCGACGAACTTGTTGTTGCTCAGCACCTGCAGCGCCAGCGCCATGCCGCCCATCAGCACATACAGTACCGAGCCCAGCGCCAGCGTCTTGAGATACAGCAGCGGCTCGATGCTGGTGTAGCCGTGGCCCAGCTGCAGCGCGATCGCGGTCACCGCACCGGCGAGCTGGAAGCTGGCGATCACCGCCAGCAAGGCGACGAACTTGCCCAGCAGGGGAACCCAGTCCGGCACCGGCATGGCATCGGTGATGCCGTCGATACGGTTGCTGCGTTCTTTCCACACCAGTTCGCCGGCATAGAACAGCACCACGATGATCAGCAGAAAGCTGTAGCTGTTCTGCAGCGCCTGCAGCATCAAGGAGGTGACCGGCAGCACGGCGGTACCGTAAAGGCGCGCAGTGAACAGTGCGGTCGGAATGAAATTGGCCAGGCCCAGCATCAGCAGCACCACGAACGGCGCGCTGCGCAGCACGCCGAGCGTATCGAAACGGATCTGGCGCAGCAGTTGCCGCCATGCGGTGGCCGCGCCGAAGCTGGGCGTGACCGTCAGGCGTGTCGTGGTGACGCGCGCGCTGGCGGGAGGTGCATCAGCAGGCGCAACCGACGCCGCACCACGGCGCCGCCGCGTCCCGCTGCGCTCGGTACGGAACAGCGCGAACGTGGCGGCAAACAACATACCGCTCATGCCCAGCCACAGCGCGCGATTGGCGAGCAGGTAACCGGTCAGCGGCGGCAGCTGGTGATTGCGCTGCTCCACCGACCAGTAGCGCAGCGTCTGCGACAACGCGCGAATGCCGAGCGGGTCGGACAGCGTGGCGATCCATACATTGTCCAGGTCGGCCATCAGCGCACGGCTCACGCCGTACAGCACGAAGAACACGATCACACCGATATAGACCCACAGGATGCTGCGCGTGGTCACCGCCAGCACCGACAGCAGCGCGGTGGTGAACAGCAGGTTGGGCAGCACCAGCACCAGCAGCGACCACAGATAGGGCAGTACGGCGACCGGCCCGAGCCGGGCCTGATCGATCCACGGCATGAACTGGGCGGCGAACATGCCCAGCGCGATCACCACATACATCAGCATGCCGGCAATCAGCGCCGCGCCGATGCGGCCGAGCAGATAGTCGCGTCGCCTTACCGGCGTGGAAAACACCAGCTCGGCGGTGCCCAGGTCGAAGTCGCGCAGCAAGGCATTGCTGACGAACAGGGTGGTCACCAGTAGGCCGAGCAGGCTGAAAAGTCCGAGCAGTGTGGCGATCACCGTAGGCGCATTGCGCAGCACGTTGCCGATGCCACCGCCGATCTGCACCGCGTCGCTGGACAGCGCGGCAAACGCAAGCAGCGCATACAACGCAGCCAGCAGCCACAGCAGGGGCGAGCGCAGTTGTTCGCGCAGCTCGAAGCGCAGGAACGCCAGGATCATCGCAGCGCTCCGTCAGGCGGCCAGCGCTTGCGTGCGCAGGCGTTGGAAATAGACGTCCTCCAGATCGGGAGCGACCTGTTCGAAACCCGGCTCCGGGCAATCGGTACTGAACACGTGGATCACCGGGTGGCCGGCAATCAGGCGCGTGGACAGCACGGTGAAGCGTGCCTCGTAATCGGGCAATGCCTGCTTGCTGACCTGTTTGCGCCAGACCTGCTGCTGCAGCATGGCGATCGCATCGGCAGGCCGCCCGGTCAGCAGCACCTGGCCCCTGTTCATGATGGCCATCGTCGGGCACAGGTCGGTGACATCTTCGACGATGTGGGTGGACAGGATCACCACGACGTTTTCGCCGATTTCGGCCAGCAGATTGAGAAAGCGATTGCGCTCTTCCGGATCCAGCCCGGCGGTGGGCTCGTCGACGATGACCAGTTGCGGGTTGCCCAGCAGCGCCTGCGCGATGCCGAAGCGCTGGCGCATGCCGCCGGAATAGGTGCCGAGCTTGCGCTTGCGCGCATCCCACAGATTGACCTGCTGCAACAGCCGCTCGACCACCTCCTTGCGTTGGCCGCGATCGGTGAGCCCCTTGAGCACGGCGAAGTGATCGAGCATGTCCAGCGCGCTCACCTTCGGGTACACGCCGAAATCCTGTGGCAGGTAGCCCAGCCGGCGCCGCAACGCGTCCTTGTCGGTGAGCACGTCGATGCTGCTGCCATCGGCGCCGGTCAGGCTGACGCTGCCCGAATCGGGCTCCTGCAGCGTGGCCAGCGTGCGCATCAGCGACGACTTGCCGGCGCCGTTTGGCCCCAGCAGTCCGAACATGCCGCGAGGGATGTCGAGCGTGACGCCTTGCAGCGCATGCACGCCATTGGCGTAGGTCTTGGACAGCGCGCGGATCTGCAGCATGGACGGTTCCTGTGTCCTGGGGTGGTTGGATCTTCACGACGTTGCGGTATCGCCGCATCCGCCGGAAGTCACAGCGACGATCGACTACGCCTGTTCGACGTGCCCGTGCGGCGGATGTGACCGAACCCTGCTGTCCGCTGCGCTCAACCGACCTCGTACAGCTCCAGCGGCAAGTCATCCGGGTCGGCGAAGAAGGTGAAGCGGCGGCCGGTGTATTCGTCGATGCGGATGTCCTCGGTGCTCACCTCGTGCGCAGCGAGATGCGCCACGGCCGCGTCCAGATCCTCGACGCGGAAGGCGAGATGGCGCAGGCCGCGGGCTTCCGGGCGGCTGGGGCGCAGCGGTGCGTCGGGAAACGAAAACAGCTCGATCTGTCCGCCATCGGGCAGCGCCAGGTCCAGCTTCCAGGAATCGCGCGCCTGCCGGTAATGCTCATCGAGCACCCGCAGGCCCAGGATGTCGCAGTAGAACCGCTTGGAGACCGCGTAGTCGCCGGCGATGATCGCCACGTGGTGGATGCCGGCCAGCTTCATGCGGCGCCTCGCACGCGTTGCGGACACGGGCGCTGCTGCGGGGCCGGCACGGATGCGCGAGGCGCGGCGACAGCGATCCGGGCTGCCAGACGTGCCGGTAGCCGGGATGCGCTCCAGCGCTGCGTCTGCGCCGCCGTGCGTGTGTGCAGATGGTATGGCATGGCAACAGTCCGGATGAGCAGTCGCGAGGATACCCCCGGTAGCGCCAGGGCGTGTCGTGCCGGCCGGGCCGAGCGCGAAGCGTACGTGGGCCGATCGTGGGCGCGACATGCCGCATGGCATCCCGCAATACCTGGTTGTGCGTCACGCCTGGCCACTGCATGGCTGTGCTCGCCTGCGCGCGCATGGCAGGATGCGCTGCCACCGATCAGACACGCCGATGCCCGACCCGTCGTCCACCGCCGCACCGCAATTCCAGCGCAGCATGCAGGTGCGCCATCTGGTGATGCTCTCGCTGGGCGGGGTCATCGGCACCGGGCTGTTCTTCAATACCGGCTACATCATCGCCAGCACCGGTGCGTTGGGCACGGTGATCGCGTATCTGATCGGCGCGCTGGTGGTGTACCTGGTGATGCAATGCCTGGGCGAGCTGGCGGTGGCGATGCCGCAGACCGGCGCCTTTCATGTATATGCCGCGCGGTATCTCGGCCCGGCCACCGGGTACGTGGTGGCGTGGCTGTACTGGCTGACCTGGACGGTGGCATTGGGCTCGAGCCTGACCGCGGCGGCGTTCTGCATGCAGTACTGGTTCCCGCACACCCCGGCATGGCCTTGGTGTCTGTTGTTCTGCGCGCTGATCTTCGCCCTGAACACGGTCTCGGCGCGCTGGTTTGCCGAAGGCGAATTCTGGTTCTCGCTGATCAAGGTGATCACGATCGTGCTGTTCATCGTGCTCGGTGGCGCGGCGGTGATCGGCGTGCTGCCGTTGGCCGATGGGTCGCCGGCGCCGGGATTGCGCCACCTGCGCGCCGACGGCTGGTTTGCGCAAGGCACGCTGCCGATCCTGATGACGATGGTGGCAGTGAACTTTGCCTTTTCCGGCACCGAGTTGATCGGCGTGGCCGCGGGCGAAACCGCGGAGCCGGCGCGTGCGATTCCGCTGGCGATCCGCACCACGCTGGTACGGCTGGTGGTGTTGTTCGTCGGCACCGTGCTGGTGCTTGCCGCGTTGCTGCCGGCCGAGCAGGCGGCCGTGGACACCAGCCCGTTCGTGCGCGCGTTCGAGTTGCTGGGCATCCCGTATGCGGCCGATGTGTTGAATGCGGTGATCCTCACCGCGATCCTGTCGGCGGCCAATTCCGGCCTGTATGCGGCCGCGCGCATGTTGTGGTCGCTGGCCAACGAGGGCACGCTGCCGGCGCGGCTCGCAGGCCTGACCCGTCGCGGCATCCCGTTGCCGGCCTTGATACTGAGCATGTTGGGCGGCCTGTTGGCGCTGCTCACCGGCGTCTATGCGGCCGATACCGTGTTCGTGGCGATTTCGGCGGTGTCCGGTTTTGCGGTGGTGGTGGTGTGGCTGAGCATCTGCGCCTCGCACTACGTCTTTCGACGCCAGTTGCTGCGCGACGGCATCGCGCCGGAGAGCCTGGCCTACCGCGCGCCGTGGTATCCGTGGACGCCGCTGCTGGGGTTTGCGCTCTGCCTGCTGGCCTGCATCGGCCTGGCATTCGATCCGCAGCAGCGCATTGCGCTGTGGTGCGGCATCCCGTTCGTGGCGCTGTGCTACGGCGCCCATGCACTCACCCAATGGCTTGCCAGCAGGAGGCCACACCCATGACGATTCTTCCCCGCCAGCCGCGCGCCGGGGCGCCTTTCAGCCAGGCGCTGCAGCACGACGGCTACGTGCTGCTCGACGGTGCACTTGCCACCGAACTGGAACAACGCGGCTGCGATCTCAACGATGCGCTGTGGTCGGCGCGCGTGCTGATGGAACAGCCGGAGCTGATCTACCAGGTGCATCGCGACTATTTCGCTGCCGGCGCGCAGTGCGCCATCACCGCCAGCTACCAGGCCACGCCGCTGGGCTTTGCCGCGCGCGGGCTGGACCTGGCGCAGTCGCAGGCGCTGATCGCACGCAGCGTGGCCCTGGCTGCACAGGCGCGCGCCGATCATCTGCAGGCGCAACCGCAGGACGCGCCGTTATGGGTGGCCGGGTCGGTCGGGCCGTATGGTGCGTACCTGGCCGATGGTTCGGAATATCGCGGCGACTATGCACTGCCGCTGGCGCAACTGATGGACTTCCATCGCCCGCGCATCGCCGCGCTGGCCGCGGCTGGCGTGGATGTGCTGGCCTGCGAGACGCTGCCGTCGGCCAGCGAGATCGTCGCGCTGCGGCTGCTGCTGGAGGAATTCCCGCAGCTGCCTGCGTGGTTCTCGTTCACCTTGCGTGATGCGGCGCATTTGAGCGATGGCACGCCGCTGGCGCAGGTCGTGCCGGCGCTGGATGCCTGCGCGCAGGTGATCGCGGTGGGCATCAACTGCATTGCGCTGGAAGATGTCACCGCCGCGCTGCAAAGCCTGTCCGCGCTGACCACGCTGCCGCTGGTGGTGTATCCAAATTCAGGCGAACACTACGACGCCAGCGACAAGCGCTGGCACGCCGGCGCCGCGCAGGCGTGCACCCTGGCCGATCAGCATGCGCAGTGGCTGGCCGCAGGTGCGCGGTTGATCGGCGGCTGCTGCCGCACCACGCCGCGCGACATCGCCGCGCTGGCGGCCGCACGCGTGGCGGGTTGAAACGCAGCCGGTAGGGCAGCGGCGTTGATCGCAGGGCAGCGCCTCGGACGAGCCTGTCAGCCGCGTGTGTGCCACTGGCAGACGCGTCAGGTCGCCTGCGCTTCGGGCCACGCCCACAGGTGACGCGCCTGGTCCGGAGCGCGTTACCTGCGGTTGCTTGACGACCGTGATGCCACGCCAGCTCGCCTCACCCCTTCTGCGTGGCGATCCAGCGCTGGATCTTCTCCTGCAGGATATCCAGCGGCACCGAGCCGTCCTTGAGCACCTCGGTGTGGAAGGCGCGCACATCGAAGCGCGGACCCAGTTCGCGTTGCGCCTGTTCGCGCAACTGCGCGATCTTCATCTCGCCGACCTTGTACGCCAGCGCCTGGCCGGGAATGGCCATGTAGCGGTCCACCTCGGCCTCGGCATCGGTGCGGGTCATGGCCGAGTTGTTGAGCATGTAGTCGATCGCCTGCGTGCGGGTCCAGCCCTTGCTGTGCAGGCCGGTATCGGTGACCAGGCGGATCGAGCGCCACAACGCGTTCTGCAGATAGCCGTAGTAGTTGTACGGGTCCTGATACAGGCCCAGTTCGCGGCCCAGTGATTCGGCGTACAGCCCCCAGCCCTCGATGTAGGCGGTCTCGCCACCCAGGCGGCGGAACTTGGGCAGGTCGGTCAGCTGCTGCTGCAGCCCGAGCTGGAAGTGGTGGCCGGGGATGGCCTCGTGCAGATACAGGCTTTCGGTTTCCCAGGTCCTGCGCGCGTCCAGGTCGGAGGTGTTGACGTAGAACACCCCCGGCGTGCTGCCGTCGCCGCTGGGGCGCATGTACGAGCCGCTGGCGGCCGACTGCGCACGCTGCGGTTCCACCACGCGCACTTCCAGCGCCGGCATGCCCTGGACATTGAACAGGCGCGGCACCGCCGCTTGCACGCGTCCCTGCAGGCCACGGTAATAGCCCAGCAATTCGGTCTCGTTGCGGAACGCGAAGCGCTTGTCGGTCTGCATGAACTTGTAGAACTTGGGCAGGTTGCCGCGGAACCGGACCTGCTTGGCCAGCGCGGCGATCTCGCCCTGCAGCCGCGCCACCTCGTCCAGCCCGATCTGGTGGATCTGCTCCGGGGTCAGGTCGGAGGTGGTGCTCTGGCGCACGTCGTAGGCGTACCAGGCCGCGCCATTGCGCAGCGCGGTCAGGCCGTCGGTGTCACGGCAGGCGGGCAGGTACTCGGTGGCGATGAAGCCGCGTAGCGCCCGGTACGCCGGCATGATCCGCACTTCGATCAGGCGCTTGTATTCGGCGGTGATGCGCTGCTTGTCGGCCTCGGGCATGTCTGCCGGCAGGTTGCGCACCGGGCCCCAGAACAGGCTGTCTTCGGCATTGCGCGCGATGATCGCATCCAGCTGCGGCAGTACCTTCTGCATCAGGACCTTCGGCTGCACCACGCCGGCCTGCATGCCGGCCCGCATGTTGGTGATGGCCTGGTCGAACAGGTCCGGGATGCCCACCGCACGCCGCGACCAGTTGTCGTAGTCCTTGACGGTCTTGAACGGCTGCGCGCCGGTGCCCGAGCCCAGCACCACCGCGATGCTGGCGATGTTGTAGAACTGGTTGATCGGCAGCATCCAGCTGGGGAACTGCTCGGCCGCCAGTGCGCTGCGCGCATCGCGCACGAAGATCTGGTAGCTGAGCAGATCCTGCCCGCTCAGGCCGTCCGGCCCCAGCGCCTCGGCCTTGCCCAGCCACAGCACGGTGAAGTCGTGCGACTGCTGCCGGAACGCCGGCGACAGGAAATTGGGCAACTGGTCGTTGTAGCGGGTCTCGCCCTGGAAGGTGGCCTGCAGCGGGTTGAGCTTGAGCGAGGCATCCCAGTACTGGTCGTAGAGCAGGTTGAGTTGCTGCGCCTTGGTCAGCACCACCGGGGCGGCCACCGCACGCGGCCTGGGCCTGGCGGCCTTGCCACCCTTGGCGGTCTTCGAGGCCTTGGCTGCCGGCTTGGCGGTCTTCTTGCCCTTGCTCGCCTTCGCGCGCGTTTGCGTGGTCTGTGCCTTGGCGGTCTTCTTCTTGGCCGCATCGGCGGGCGCTGCCACTGACAGGCTCAGCACGGCGGCCAGGGCCAGGGACAGCAGGCGGGAAAAGCTGAGGGGCATTACCGGCTCCGGGAACAAGCGAGCGGGGAGCTTGCCCGATCCGCAACGTTCCGGCCACCCATCGGGCGCACGGGGCGCGCCTGGAATTCATGAAGCCCGCTGCGCATGCCTGCGGCGCGCAGGCATGCTGCAGTGCGATAGGCTTGCGCTCATGCCAAGCGATGAATCGACATGCGGGACCCAGGTGCCCGTGCAGGGTGGGCAGGGTTTCTGGCGCGATCCGGCGTTGCCCTTTGTCGAACTGCGCCAGGTGATCAACAGCCGCAGCCTGTGTTATGCCGCGCATACGCACGAGCAATGGTCGGTGGGCGCGGTCGACCGCGGGCTTGCGCGCTATCGCAATGGACGCGTGAGGGCGCAGGTGGGCGCGCGGTCGCTGACCCTGATCAACCCGGGCGAGGTGCATGCCTGCAATCCGGATCAGCAGCAGGACTGGTCGTTCCGCATGCTGTATCTGGACGTGGCGTGGCTGCGCGAACAACAGCGCGCACTCGGCCTGGCCACCAACGCCGATGTGCACTTGCTGGCGGCGCCGCTGTGCCAGACCCCGGCAGCCTATGCCGCCTTCGACCGCATGCATGCGGTATTGACCGATGGCAATGCCGACGCGCTTGCACGCGAGAGTGCATTGATCGCGTTCGTGGCGCGGCTGCATCTGCATGTGGAGCCGATCAGTCGCGCGCTTGCGGTCGATACCGGGCCAATGCGACAGGTGGCCGAGTATCTGCAGACCCATCACGCGCGTGCGGTATCGCTGCGCGAACTGTGCACGCTGGCCGGGATGCCGGCGCCGCGGCTGATTCGCGGCTTTCGCCAGGCCCACGGGATGACCCCGCATGCGTATCTGCTGGATTGCCGTTTCCAGCGTGCACGCGAGGCCTTGCGGCGTGGTGGAGAGATCGCCGAAGTCGCCTATGCGCATGGCTACGCCGATCAGGCGCACCTGCAGCGCAGCTTCAAACGCGCCTGGGCGGTGACACCGGGGCGTTATCGCAATGCGGTCCCTAATTCCATCAGCAGATAGACCGCGCTCAGTACAAGCAGCGCAGCCAACACCCGGTTCAAGCGCCGTAGCTGTTTGGGCACTTGCACATGCCGGCGCAGCGCTGCGCCTGCCAATAACCAGCACGCCAGCGAGGGGTAGCAGACCAGCGCATACACCGCCGCAAAGCCCGCCAGTTGCGTGGTGCCTGTCGTTGCATACAGCGCAACGCCGGAGGTCGCCGCCAACCAGGCCTTGGGGTTGAGCCATTGCATCGCCGCACCGGTCCAGAACGAGGCGGCCGTGCGCGGCCTGGCAGTCTCGATGACGCCATCGTCGCGCAGCAGGCGCCAGGCCATGTAGAGCAGGAACCCCACCCCTGCCAGATGCAAGGCACGGCCGAGCAGCGGCCAGCGCAGCAACACCTGCTGCAGTCCCAGGCCCACCAACAGCAGCAGCGCGACGAAGCCGACGGTGGCGCCGATCACGTGGCCATGCCCGGCACGCGCGCCGGCACTGGCGCCGGTGCTCAGCGCGACCAGGTTGACCGGCCCGGGCGAAATCGAGCACACCAGCGCAAAGCTGGCCATTGCGACAAGATGGTCCATGGCGCGGAATCCGTAGCGGGGCGCACCAGCATGGCTGGCGACCGCAGCCGCGGATTGAACAAAATTTCGATGGGCGGCCGCTGCGGCCGTCGCATGATCGGCAAGCGCAGCGAACGGGCGGCAAGCGGGCTGCGCGCAAGACCAAGGGGCCGGTTCGATGCCGCCGCCCGGGCGCCGGTGGTTGTCCTGCAGCGATGCGGCCGGCAGGCTTCCGCGTTGTCAGCCGGAGGCGGCTTCTTCGCGCAGCTGCTCGGCGCGCTCGGCGCCCAGGTAAGCGCCGATGGCGCGGCGCGCCAGATACAGCAGCGGGATCAATGCGATCGCAAAGCCCATCTTGTAGACGTAGTTGAGCGTGCTCACCGCCAGGAACTGGTCGATGGACCAGTGCTGCGGTCCGAGCACGAAGGCGATGTAGATCACCACGAAGCTGTCCACCAGTTGCGACACCGCCGTGGAGCCGGTGGCACGCAGCCACACGTGCTTTTCGCCGGTGGCGCGGCGGATGCGATGGAATACCGACACGTCGATCAACTGGCCGAACAGGAACGCCACCAGCGAGCCGCCGATCGTCCACAGGCCCTGGCCGAACACCGCCGCAAAGGCCGCCTGGTAGTCGGGCACGCCCTGGCCCTGCGCCGCAGTGACCCACCAGGCTGCCGGCGCCAATGCGATCGCGGCAAACGCGAACACGAAGCCGTAGCCGATCAGCACCACCGCCACCCACGAGATGAAACGCACCCCGCGGCTGCCGAAGAACTCGTTGATGGTGTCGGTCATGATGAACACCACCGGCCACAGCAAGGTGCCGGCGGTGAAGCTGAGCGAGCCGGTCTGGCCGAACAGGTTCCAGTTCAACGGCGCGATGCCGAGCGTGTCTTCCAGCGCGAAGATCTTGACGCCGATGAACTCGGCCAATGCCGCGTTGACGCAAAAGAACGCGGCCAGCGCAATGAACAGGCGGACCGCACGATCGTCGAGGGTACGCGGCCGTGTCATTGCGTCAGCGATCCGCCGTGCGGGTGAAGGGAACCGAGTCGGGCGCCACTGCGCCGCCGGAGATGATGAAGCTCATGGCCTGATCCACGCTCCAGTCGGTGGGCGTGAGCAGCTCCACCGGCACGATCTCCAGATAGCCGGAGGTCGGGTTGGGCGTGGTCGGCACATACACCGCCGCCAGCTCGCGGCCGGTGCCCTGTTCCTTGATCACCCGCGTGACCAGGCCGATCGACTTCATGTCGCGATGCGGGAAGTCGATCAGCACCACGCGCTGGGTGCTGCCGGGCTGGGTCTGCAGGATGTCGAGCAATTTGCGCGCGCTGTCGTAGACCACGCTGGCCAGCGGGATGCGCCGCATGATCGCCTCGAACCAGCGCAGCAGGCGCTGGCCGATCACGCGCCGGCTCAGGATGCCGACGAACAGGATCACGCCCACGGTGGCGATCAGCGCGATGGTGTTCTGCACCCACAGCGCCTTGATCCAGCCCAGATAATCGGGGAACGAGGCGGCGATGCGTTCGGACAGCGGCACCACCCACGGGCTGCTGATGCCCGACAACAGCGAGAACACGAACTTCACCACCACCCAGGTCAACCAGACCGGCAGCAGGGTGAGCAAGCCGGTCAGGAAGACCCGTTGCAGGGAAGGGCGGGAATGCGGAGTGGGGGATTCGGACATGCGCGCATTGTAGGCATTCGGCCGTGCCCGGTGCAGGCGCGCGGCGCGCCTTGTTCGCCGGGGAGACGGCAAGTGCGCATCGGCGTATGCCACTCGCAGCTCTGTCCGGGCCGCTCTAAGATGGCGCAGCTCATCCACGGACGGTGCCCGCGCATGCTCGCCAAATTTCTCAAGTCGGCCCTGCTGGGGCTATGCATCCTGATCGCCCTGCTGGTGGCCCTGTACGCGATCTCCGCGCGCTGGCCGATTCCTGACGCGCAGCGCCAGGCGTTGGCGCAGATCGATCAACCACCAGCCGCACCGCCGGCAGGCTCGAATCTATTTGCTGCACTCTGGTTGCTGCCGTATGTCGTCCCGGCTACCGAACAGGACGTCGTGATGGAACGCGATCTGCAGCGGTTTGCGAACGCCAGGACTGCGGCCGGTTTTGTCAGCGACGCAGCGCGCTATCCGCGCACGCCGCCGTGGCCAGCCGCCGCACCGCCCAAGTGCAACTGGTCCACTCCAGACTGCCTGGACAAGGTGCGCGCTCAGCCCCAAGCCTATGCCGATGCGCTGATGTCACAGGCACCGCTGTTGCAGCGCGCCGCCACGCTGTCATCGCGTGACTATTACCGCAATCTGTTTCCGACCCGTGCCGACACACCGCTGCCGGAGTTGCAGGGGTTGAGTGTGCCGATGACCCAGCACGCGCTGGACTTCGTCCAGGGCCACCAGCAGGCTGCGTTGTCTGGCGTGTGTGCGGACGCACAGGTGGCGCGCGTGCTGTTGCGCGGTCAGGACACACTGATCGCGACGATGATCGGGGCAGCCATGTTGCGCGGTAACGCCGAGCTGTTCACCGACATGCTGAGCGAACTGCCGTCGACCCAGCCGTTACCTGCGCGTTGCCAAGCGGCATTTGCGCCGTTGACGATGGATGAGACCAGCCTGTGTGGAGGCCTACGCGGCGAAGCACGCTTGGTCAGTGCCAATTACCGCGCGGTCGTCGAAGCCGGCGGCGACCAGCGGCGCTGGTACGACAGTTTGGTGCCGCCGCTGCTGGACGTTGAACGAACCCGTGCACTGACCGCGCCGTATTACACCTGGGCCTGCCACACCGACGTGCGCACGCAGGTGGAGCAGGACCGCAAGGTGCCGACCAGTGCCATACCCGCCGCGCCAACAGTGACCTTCGCCTGTATCGCCAACGCAATCGGCTGCCTGTTCGCCGACGTGGAGCATATGGATAGCGCGCAGTATCAATGGCAGTTGCAGGATCTGGCCGCGACAACGCGGCTGACCTCGGCAGTGCTGTGGCTACGTGCGCATCCCGCCGAGCAACAGACGCTGGCGCAGCGCCTGGATCAACTGCCCGCCACGCTGATCCGACCAGGGCGCGACATCACCGCTGGCGAAGATGGAAAGACGCTAGAACTGCCGCGTTACGCGCGCAGCGATCACGCCAACCTGCAGGTGCCATTGGCGGCAAGCAAGGTGGCACAGGCAGCAGCGATGCAGGGCAAGCCGTGACATTTGCGGCTGCAGAAGGCGACACCAGGGCAGGCAAGCACGCGTCGCTGATTGCATAACGGACAACGCCACCCAGGAACGGATCCCGGACGGCGTTGTCAGTCGCTACATCAGTGTGATGCCCCTGTTTAGAACCGGAAATTCAGCCAGCCCATGACGAAGGTCGAATCGCCGTAGCCGGCTTTTTCCAGCGCGGGCCCCGCCATCAGGTGTTCGGCGCGGAAGGTCACCGACCAGTTCGGGTCGATGTTCCAGGTGGCGTTGATGCGCGGCATGGTGCCGATGCGGCGCTCGCCGGTGTTCTGCGTGCGTGCGTAGGCGCGTGCCTGGTTGTTGTAGATCGCATCGCTGGTGGTCTGGCGCCACAGGGTTTCCCATTCCAGGTTCACGGTGAGCTTGGACGTGGGCGAGAAGGTGAACGTGGGCGCGGCGGTGACCAGGTTGACCGGGCCGAAGAACGTCGCCCAGCTGAAGTAGATCGTATTGCCGTACAGGAAGTTGTTGTTGCGCAGCGTGCCGGTGCCGGAGGTGCCGCCGCCGCCGGAGGCGATTTCGCTATGGAAGCCCAGGCGCGGCTTCCAGCCGTTGTCGCTCAGCGTCCACGCATTGGAGGTGCTGGCCATGTAGGCACGCAGGTCGCGCCCGCCGTAGCTGCCGCGCTGCACGGTCACGAACGAGTCGGTGCGCAGCTTGCCCACATTGCCCCACAGGCGCAGCCCGTAGTAGTTGCGGTTTTCTTCAGCGGTCTGCCGGCCCCAGACCTGGTTGTCGTTGCGGAACTGATAGAAGAACGGCTCCAGATACATCGGCTTGGCGGTCGGCATGCGCCAGCCGCCGACCACGCCGCGGAAGTGCCGCGAGCGGTCGATGCGATCGTCGCCCAGTCCCTCGGTGCCATCCAGGTTGAAGTTGAAATCGAACAGGTCCACGCGGGTCTTTTCGCCGATCGCCCAGGCGCGCACACCGTTGAAGGTCACGAAGATGTCGGTGTTGTCGCGCAATGCCATCAGCGTGGTGGGGCCATCGACAAACACCTGGCGGCCCACGCGCAGGCCGAGGTCGGCATCGTTGACGCGTCCTTTCACATCGAAGAACACCTGCTGCAGGATCGCGTTGTTTTCCTGCGTACCGGTCTTGGCCCCCTCGTTGCGTCCATCCAGGCTGCCGTGCGCCAGTTCCGTATACAGACGGAAGTGCTCGCCAATATGGAAGTCGGCACCGAAGAACGCGCGTAACAGATACTGCTGCTGCGAGTGGCTGCCGGGAATCAGACCGGGATTGGTGATGGTGTTGCTGCGCACGCGCAGTTCGTTGCTGAGCGAGACATACACATCGCCCGATTCATTGAACGGAATGTACTTGAGCGGATCGAACGGGCTCTTGCGCTTGGAGGGATCCTTCAGATACGACCAGTCCTCGGCCCAACGCACCTGCCACATGTTGCCGCCCTGCTTGGCTCCCCAGCCCTGCGCTTCGAGCGGATACCCCTTGGCGGGCGCGGGCGCCGCAGGAGCGGCGGGCGCGGCCTTCGCCGGTTCCGGCTGGGTCTGCTCGGCATTGACCGGCGCGGTCTGCGCCTGCGCAAACCCCAGTGCCGGCAGTGACAACCCGATCGCCAAGCACAGGCACCGGGTGGCGCCAAAGGAAGTTTCAGCCATGGCCGGCTGTGCCAAGCGTGCTAGTCGCATCGTGTCGCCCTATCGAAAAAGTGAGTCGTCTGAGCAAGTGGTATCGGCCCAGTGGGCAATGACTGTAGTGGAGCGCTGCCGCAAAGGGAGTAACCCAATGGTTCTAAGTACATGAGCGGGGATTGGGGAGTCGGGATTGGGGATTCGCAAAAGCGGGCCTGCAAATAACGCGCCAGGTCTTCTTCAGTTCGCTTGAGTCGTGTACAGAAATTCTCGGTTGCTTGCCTTGCAAATCCCTAATCCCGATTCCCCAATCCCGATTTTCCTATCCCGGCCCGTGACTACCGACATATTCGCTATTCCTCACTTCGCAATAGCATTGCCTTCGAGCTGGTGGAGCTGGCCGATGAGCGAATCCGATGCCTGCCTGCGGACATTCCAGAAGGAGCTGAGTGCCGGCACGGTGTCGCTGGCCTTGCTGGCCTTGCTGGCAGTGCTGGCGCAGGCCGATGCGCCGCTGTACGGCTATCTGATCGCCAAGCGGCTGGAGTGGCTGGGCGGCGTGCTCAGCGGCACGCACAGCGCGCTGTATCCGGTGCTGCGTAACCTGGACGGCGCAGGGCTGCTGCACAGCCATGTCGAGCCCTCCGCGTCCGGGCCGCCGCGGCGCTATTACCGCATCACCCAAACCGGGCGTGATTGCCTGCGCGACTGGAGCGCCGCCTGGCGCGCCACCCGCGATTCCGGTGACGCAGTGCTGGAGGGGACCTACTGATGACAGGCGCGTCCGTTGCCGACCACCAGTCCCGATGACCTTGTGCAAGTGCGCCAGCCCTGGCCTGCGCGGACCCGGCGACGCTTCAGGATGCGCTCCACGATGCCGAACCGGGAAGGGTTCATGGCACTCCTGCGGGCGGTGAGGGCGGTGAGGGCGGTGAGGGCACCGCGCACGCGACCAGTCCTCTGGGTTGGCGCGAACCAGGCATTTGTGCATAAAAAAAATGCCCCTCGATCGGTCTCGATCGAGGGGCGTTTTTTGTTGCCGGTCAAGCGCGTTTGCCGCGCTTGCGGATCGGGGTGACGGTGGCCGGATCGCGGCTGCCCACCGGGTCGGCATCGTAGCGAGCGATGAATTCGCGCACCTGCGGGTACACCACTTCGCGCCAGCGGCGGCCGCTGAAGATGCCGTAGTGGCCGGCACCTTCCACCACCAGATGACGGCGATGCGCCGCGTCGATCCCGGTGCACAGATCGTGCACCGCTTCGGTCTGGCCGAGGCCGGCGATATCGTCCAGTTCGCCTTCGATGCTGAGCAGCGCGGTGTTGCGGATCGCCGAGGGCTTGACCAGCTGGCCATCCACTTTCCACTTGCCCTGCGGCAGCAGGAAGTCCTGGAACACCACGCGAATGGTGTCCAGGTAATACTCGGCCGGCATGTCGAGTACGGCGTTGTATTCGTCGTAGAACTGCCGGTGCGCCTGCGCGTCCTGCAGATCGCCCTTGACCAGGTCGGTGTAGAAATCCCAGTGCGACATCACGTGCCGGTTGGGGTTCATCGACAGGAAGCCGGCGTGCTGCAGGAAGCCCGGATACACCTGCCGGCCATGGCCCGGATACGGGAACGGCACGGTGTGGATCAGGTTGTTCTGGAACCACTCGATGCCGTTCTCGGTAGCCAGGTTGTTGACCTGGGTCGGGCTGCGGCGCGCATCGATCGGCCCGCCCATCATCACCAGCGAGCGCGGCGTGGGCTCGTCGTTGGTGGCCATCAACGACACCGCCGCAAGCACCGGCACGGTGGGCTGGCACACGCTCACCACGTGCAGGCGCTCGGCGCCGATGTGACGGATGAACTCCTGGATGTAGCTGATGTAGTCCTCGAGCCGGAAGGCACCGGCTTCCAGCGGCACCATGCGCGCGTCCACCCAGTCAGTCACGTAGACCTTGTGGTTGCGCAGCAGCGTGCGCACGGTGTCGCGCAGCAGGGTGGCGTGGTGGCCGGACAACGGCGCCACCACCAGCACGGCCGGCTGCTGCTTCATCGTGCCGATCAACTCGACATGGTCGCTGAAACGCTTGAAGCGCAGCAGGCGGCAGAATGGCTTGCTCAGCACTTCACGTTCGATGATCGGCAGCGAGTGGCCGTCGACCTCGACATCGTCCAGCGCCCAGGCCGGCTTTTCGTACTCCTTGCCCAGGCGATGGAACAGCTCATTGCTGGCCGCCATGCGTTCGGCGCCCGGGAGCGAGGCCCACAGACTGTCGGGGTCGGAAAACATCTTGGCGTTCGCCTGGGCCTGGTGCACCCAAGGCGCTAGCAGATTGCGGGTCAGCTCGTGCAGTTGATAAAGCATTCCACCCATCCGTGCGGCTCTTTGCTGCCGCGCAGCATACCCCCTTTGGCGCATTTGCACCTTAATGGGGCTGCGGACGGTAGAGGCTGTCATCCAAGCTGTGGCAGGCGCGAGCGCCCTGATTTGCCGCGATTTTACGTTGCCGCCATCGGAGATACGTCGGACGACGGCGCCGCGCTGGAAGTGCGCGTTCTCGCAGAGCCGTGCGGACTGCCTGGCAGGCTCCTCTGCCTGCGGGGAGGGGCGAGGAAGGCAAGGGACATGGGGCCCACACGCACTCAACTTCCACCAGGCTTCGTGCGTACCTGCGGGGACACCTTCTCCCGCCGGGAGAAGGGAGTAAGGCCGCTTTCCCGCGGGCGAGGGTGGCGGGAGGGCGCGCGGCGAGCCACTCGCCTCGCCATGTGTGCCTCAGCCGGCCAACGTCCTGCTCAGCCGCGCTCCAACGCAGACGCCTCATCGGCCAATTGCGGCGACAACCAGCAGTGCGAACCGAGTGCAGCAAACCCCACGCCGGCGAAGCGGCGCCGATACCAGCGCGCCGGCCGCGCCTGAAAACCCTCGTGGTCGCCCTCGAAGGCGTCTTCTTCGGCAAATGTCTCCAGAAACGCCACGCCCGCGCACATCTCGGCCAGCCCCGGCAGCCCCTGGTTGAACTCGCGGGTGGGCACGTAATGCAGCACGTCCGAGCAGATCAGCAGATCCACCGGCGCGCAGGGGCGCAGCCAGGCGAAATCGCCGAAGCGGGCAGGATGGATCTGCCGGCTGCGTCCGTAACGCTGTACCGCATAGGCGCTGCTGTCGAAGCCCAGATAGCTCAGCCTGGGGCGCAAGGCCAACAATGGCGCGCGCCAGGCCGCCTCGCCACAACCGATATCCAGCACGCTGCGGATCGGGCGCTCCAGGTAGTACTCGGCCTGACTCACCGCCAGTGCGACCTTGCGTCGCAGGCGCGCAGGGTCGGCCAGCCCCGCATCCCTGTACCAGCGGCGGAAATAGTGGGCGTCGTACTGCTTGTCGTCGGGTTCGGACATGGACGTCAGGTGCTTTCGCATGAGCGGATGGGTGAAAATGCGGGCCATCCTACGCCAGCCAGCGAAGCCAGCACATGACCCTGTACCTGTGGATCAAGACCTTCCATCTGTTGTTCGTCACTGCGTGGATGGCGGCGGTGTTCTACCTGCCACGCATCCTGGTCAATATCGCCGAAGCCGGTGCCGAGCCTGCGGTACGCACACGCCTGGTGCTGATGGGGCGCCGCCTCTACAGATTCGGCCACAGCATGCTGGGCCTGGCGCTGCTGCTGGGCGCGGTACTGTGGCAGGGCTATCGGGTGATTCCGGATTTCCCGACGATGGTGGCCGGTGGCTGGCTGCACGCAAAACTGTTTGCGGTGGCCTTGATCCTGGCGCATTACATCGTGGCCGGGCGCTGGTTGAAGGGCGTGGATCAGGGCCGCAGCCTGCCCAGCGGCCGCGCGCTGCGGCTGTTCAATGAAGTGCCGGTGGTGTTGCTGGTCGCGGTGATCTGGCTGGTGCTGGCCAAGCCGTTCTGAGCGTTGTTGAAGTACAGGCAGCGCGTGCGTTTGCCTGACGCAGTCGATGCGCAGCGACGATGGCGATGCGATCCCACGGGGTGCAGGCCGGCACCGCGCGCCGATGGCGGACATCACCTGGGCGCGCAGTGGCCGACACGCATGGGAGACAAGCCGGGATCCGGCGACGTCTGCAGCCGCACACCTGGATCAACACCGCCAGGAACGCGAACGCGATCAGGACGAAGATGCAGTACAGCGCCCGCCTGCTGACTACGACATGCGCGCAGCAGGCGGGCTGCAACACCGGTGACAGGAGAGGCAGGGCTTATTGCAACCAAGTCCTTCCTCGATGACCAATCGTCTCGCTGGCTGGCGATGGTGCACGCAGCACCATCGCCTCGGCGTATCGCCGATCAGTTGCCTTCGTAGGCACCGTAGCTGCGCAGGCGCTCGTAACGACGCTGCAGCAGGCCTTCGACCGGCAGCTTTTCCAGCGCTTCCAGCTCATTGAGCAACACGGCCTTGAGGCGCTTGCCCATTTGTTCGGGATTGCGATGCGCGCCGCCGGTGGGTTCGCGGATCACCTTGTCGACCAGGCCCAGGCCCTTCAGGCGCTTGGCGGTCAGGCCGAGCTGCTCGGCGGCGTCCTTGGCCTTGGCCGCGTCCTTCCACAGGATCGAAGCGCAGCCTTCGGGCGAGATCACCGAATAGGTGCCGTATTCCAGCATCAAGGTGCGGTCGCCCACGCCGATCGCCAGCGCGCCGCCGGAGCCGCCTTCGCCGATCACGGTGCAGATCACCGGCACTTTCAGTTCGGCCATCTCCAGCAGGTTGCGCGCGATCGCTTCGGACTGGCCGCGTTCCTCGGCGCCGATACCGGGGTAGGCGCCCGGGGTGTCGATGAAGGTCAGCAGCGGCAGGCGGAAACGCTCGGCCAGCTTCATCAGGCGCAGCGCCTTGCGGTAGCCCTCCGGACGCGGCATGCCGAAGTTACGGGCGACCTTGCTCTTGGTGTCGCGGCCCTTCTGGTGGCCGATGATCACCACCGCGCGGCCATCGATGCGGCCCAGGCCCCCGACGATCGCCTTGTCGTCGGCATAGGCGCGGTCGCCGGCCAGTTCCTGGAATTCGTCGCAGATGGTGTTGATGTAGTCCAGCGTGTACGGGCGCTGCGGGTGGCGCGCCAGCTGCGAGACCTGCCAGGCCGACAGGTCGCGGAAGATCTGTGCGGTACGCACGCGCAGCTTGTCGCGCAGCGCACGCACCTCGGTGTCCACGTTGACTGCAGGGCCGGTGCTGGCCTTGCGCAGTTCCTGGATCTTGGCTTCCAGATCGGCGATGGGTTGCTCGAAGTCGAGGTAGTTAGGATTCATGCAGTGGTGTCGTCAACGTAAGGCGGGGAGTGTAGCCGAATGCGTCCGATGAACCCGTACGGTGGGGTTGGGAGAATCGGGAATCGGGAATGGGGAATCAAAGCAGGGCGGATGGCGGCCTCGCTTTTGCGATTCCCCATTCCCGACTCCCCATTCTCACGCCCACGGAGGGCTGTACTTGATCTTCAGGGTCCGCACCGCGGGATCGGCGCGCAGGCTGTCCATCAACTGCTGGTCGATGCGCACCGAGTGGCTGCCGTTGAGGTCGAGCATGCCGGCCACCCCACCGGTCGGGGCGCGCAGCAGCAGGTCCAGGCGCAAGGGGGTCTTGCCGGGGCGGTGCTTGGCCAGCAGGGCGTCGATGCGCTTCCAGGCCTGCTTCTCGCGCAGGTCCAGGCGCAATGACAGGCGTTGCGCATGGTCGGCGCAGATCTGCTCGTAGTCCCAGCATTGGCGGATCCGCAGGCTGTAGCCGCCGTTGAATTCGTCCTCGCGCAGGCCGCCCTTGACGATCAGGATGCGGTCGCGGGTGAGCAGGTGCCCGAACTCGGCCATCGCATCGGAGAACGCGCTGCATTCGACCCGGCCACGGCCGTCTTCGAGCTGCACGAACACCTGGCTGTCGCCCTTGCGCCGCACGCCGATCACCTGGCCGGCCAGGATGGCGCTGACTTCCGGGCGCCAGGCGCGTTTTTCGCCATCGCCGCCGCCTCCGCCGCCGCGTTGTTGCGAGGCGAGGATCTTCTCCAGCGACCCCAGGTCGCAGCCGACCAGCTCGCGCACCTCGTCGCGGTGCGGGTCGAACGGATGGCCGCTGAGATAGAAGCCCAGCGTTTCGCGCTCGCCGGTGAGCAGCTGGCCCAGCGGCCATTCCTCGCTTTCGGGCAGGTCCAGGCGCAACGCCGGCGCGCTCGGGTCCGGCCCGCCGAACAGCGAGTTCTGGCCCGAGGCGCGCTCGCGCGCCAGCTGCTCGGTGGCCTTGACCACTTCCGGCAGCTGCAGCATCAGCGAGGCGCGGTTCTTGCCCAGCCCGTCCATCGCGCCGGCATTGATCATGGCTTCGAGCGTGCGGCGGTTGAGCTTGGCGGTGCCCACGCGCGTGCAGAAATCCAGCAACGTGGTGTAGGGGCCGCCGCGCTGGCGTTCTTCGACGATCGCCTCGCAGGCGCCCTGGCCGACACCCTTGATCGCGCCCAGGCCGTATTGAATCGTGTCCGGGCTGGCAGCTTCGAACATGTAGGCCGACTCGTTGACGCGTGGCGGCTTGACGGTCAGGCCGAGATTGCGCACCTCATCGAGAAAGCCGACCACCTTGTCGGTGTTGTCCATGTCCGAGGACAGCGTCGCGGCCATGAATTCGGCTGGGTAATGCCGTTTCAGCCACGCGGTCTGGTAGCTGACCAGCGCGTAGGCGGCGGCGTGCGACTTGTTGAAGCCGTAGCCGGCGAACTTCTCCATCAGGTCGAAGATTTCGTCGGCCTTGGCCGCGCCCACCCCGCCCTTGGCCGCGCCCTCGCGGAAGATCTCGCGGTGCTTGGCCATTTCGGCCGGCACTTTCTTACCCATCGCACGGCGCAGCAGGTCGGCGCCGCCCAGCGAATAATCGCCGACGATCTGCGCCATCTGCATCACCTGCTCCTGGTACACCATGATGCCGTAGGTGTCCTTGAGGATGGCTTCGGTGCGCGGATCCGGGTAGATGATCTCCTGCTGGCCGTGCTTACGCGCGTTGAAGTCCGGGATCAGGTCCATCGGGCCGGGGCGGTACAGCGACACCAGCGCGATCAGGTCTTCGAAACGGTCCGGGCGCGCGTCCTTGAGCAGGCGGCGCATACCCGAGGATTCGAACTGGAACACCGCGCCGGTATTGCCCGAGGCGAACACGCCCTTGTAGGTGGGCACGTCGTCGAGCGGAATGGTGGTGATGTCGACCGGGTCGATGCCGGCGCGCGCATGGCGCACGTTGATCGCCTTGACCGCCCAGTCGATGATGGTCAGCGTGCGCAGGCCGAGGAAGTCGAACTTCACCAGGCCGACCGCTTCGACGTCGTCCTTGTCGAACTGGGTGACCGGATTCTTGCCGCGCCCGTCCTCGTCGTGTTCGGCAAACAGCGGGCAGAATTCGGACAGCGGCTCGGGCGCGATCACCACGCCACCGGCGTGCTTGCCGGCGTTGCGGGTCAGGTCCTCGAGCTGACGGGCCAGATCCATCAGGTCGCGCACGTCGTCTTCGACCTGATAGCGCTGGATCAGGTCCGGCGAGGCCATCTCCGAGTCCTTGCCTTCGCCCATCGCATCCTTGAGCGTGATGCCCAGGATGTTGGGGATCAGCTTGGCCACGCTGTCGACCAGCCCGTAGCTGAAGCCGAGCACGCGCCCGGCGTCGCGTACCACCGCCTTGGCCGCCATGGTGCCGTAGGTGATGATCTGGCTGACCCGTTCGCGCCCGTACTTGCGCGCCACGTAATCGATCACCTCGTCGCGGCGATCCATGCAGAAGTCGATGTCGAAGTCGGGCATCGACACGCGTTCGGGGTTGAGGAAGCGCTCGAACAGCAGGTTGTACGGCAGCGGGTCCAGGTCGGTGATCTGCAGTGCCCAGGCCACCAGCGAACCGGCACCGGAACCGCGCCCCGGGCCGATCGGAATGCCCTGGTTCTTGCCCCACTGGATGAAGTCGGCCACGATCAGGAAGTAGCCGGGGAAGCCCATCTTGATGATGGTGTCCAGCTCGAATTCCAGCCGGTCGACATAGTCCTGGCGGGTCTTGCCGGGCGCGATTGGGCTCTTTTCCAGGCGTGCGGCCAGACCGTCGCGCGACTGGCTCCGGATCCAGCTGTCCAGCGTCTCGTCTTCGGGCACCGGATAGGCGGGCAGGAAGTAGGTGCCCAGGCGCATCTCGATATTGCAGCGCTGCGCCAGCGCCAGCGTGTTGTCGATTGCATCGGGCACGTCGGCGAACAGCGCGGCCATTTCGTCGCCGGACTTCAGGTACTGCTGGTCGCTGTACTCGCGCGGGCGCTTGGGATCGTCGAGCACGCGGCCGGAGGAAATGCACACCCGCGCCTCGTGCGCATTGAAGTCGCTGGCGTACAGGAAGCGCACATCGTTGCTGGCCACCACCGGCAGGCCGCGCACACCGGCCGCATGCAGCGCGAACTGGTTGAAGCGTTCTTCGCCCTGGCGCCCGGTACGGGTGAGTTCCAGATGCAGGCCGTCGCCGAACACGCGCTGCCAGTCGGCCAGCTGCTGCTCGGCCAGGTCGGCGCGGCCCTCGCCGAACAGGCGCCCGGCCAGGCTGTCGCGGCCGGCCAGGGCGAACAGGTTGGCATGGCCGCTCTGCAGCCATTCGGGGTGGATCGCCACGCCGCCTTCGGGGCGGTGGCCTTCCATCCAGGCGCGGGTCAGCAGGCGCGACAGGCTCAGGTAGCCTTCGCGGTCGCGGCACAGCAGGGTCATGCGCCAGGGCGTCATGTCCGGGGTGGCGATCATCACGTCGGCGCCGGCGATCGGCTTGATGCCCACGCCCTCGGCGGCCTTGTAGAACTTGACCAGCGCGAACAGGTTGTTGAGGTCGGTGACCGCCAGCGCGGGCATGTCGAGTTCGACCGCGCGGCTCAGCAGGTTGGCCTGCTTGGCCTTTTTCGGGTCAGCCTGATCCGGTTTCTCGGGCACACGGATGGTGGAATCCGCCAGCGAGAACTCGGTGTGGACGTGCAGATGGACGAAGCGGGAAGTGGACATGCGAGACCGGAATAATGCGGGGTCAGGGTAGCGAGCGTGGTCGGGTCGGACAAGGCTTGACAGCACCGGCGCGGCGCCGCGGCCAGCTGCCACGGGGGCTGGGCGGTGTGGCCGATTCAGGCTGTGGCTAGCTGGATGCAGCGCAGCGGTGGCGATTGCGCGGATCGGGGGGCGTGCGGGGCTGGGCGTGCGTGACTTGCTGCGCGAAGCCCTGGCTGCACCGGCCGTTTCCGTGCCACTGGTGGGTGGCGCCGGGACCGGGCCAGGTCAGCCTGGAAGGGGGCGCTCAGTCAGCAAGCAGCAGCGCATCGGCCGGGGGCGCGCAGGGCACGTCCCACGGCGACTGCGCCGCCTCGATGCCCAATGCACGCCGCACCGGGGCGAAGCTGCGACGGTGCTGCGGGCACGGCCCATGGCTGCGCAGCGCGGCCAGGTGCACCGGCGTGGCGTAGCCCTTGTGCTGGTCGAAGCGGTATTCGGGGTGCTGGACGTGCAGGTCGTGCATCAGGCGGTCGCGGGTGACCTTGGCCACGATCGAGGCGGCCATGATGGCGCGATCGAGCGCATCGCCGCCGATCAAGGCCTCGGCCGGGCAGGGCAGGCCCTTGGGCACCCGGTTGCCATCGATGCGCGCAAACCCGGCCACATGCGCGACGCCTTCCACCGCACGCCGCATGCCCAGCATGGTCGCCTGGTAGATATTGATGCGGTCGATCTCCTCGCTGTCGATCAGCACCACCGACCACGCCAGCGCCCGCTCGACGATGCGCGCATACAACTGCTCGCGCCGCTGCGCGCTCAGCTGCTTGGAATCGTCCAGCCCGTTGATGCGCGGCTTGCCGGGATCGAACACCACCGCCGCCACCGCCACCGGCCCGGCCAGCGGGCCGCGCCCGGCTTCGTCGACACCGGCGATCAAACGCCGGGATTCGGCATTGGGGATTTGGGATTGGCCAAACAAGGGCGACTGGCGCGCCTCGGCGTTGCCGCTATCGGCTTGAGTGCCCGAAGCAATGATCTTCATGCCTTTGCTCCTGACGAATCCCGAATCCCCACTCCCGAATCCCCGCCTTCCAGCAACTCCGCCACCGCATCGGCCGCGCGTGCCGATGCGTCGCAGCGTAGTTCTGCGTGCAGGGCGAGATAGCGTGGTTGCAGCGCGGCGACCTTTTCCGGGTGCTTGAACCAGTCCAGCAGGGCCGCGCACAGGCGCTCCGGGGTGCAGTCGTCCTGCATCAGCTCCGGGGCGAGGTCATCGTTGGCCAGGATGTTGGGCAGCGCGTAGCGGTTGACCTTGAGCAGGCCCAGCGTCTTGACGATGCGGTAGGTGAGCGGGGCGACCTTGTAGCCGACCACCATCGGGCGCTTGACCAGCATCGCCTCCAGCGTCGCGGTACCCGACGCCAGCAGCACCACGTCGGCGGCCAGCATCGCGGTGCGCGCCTGGCCATCGAGCAGGTGCGACCGCAGCACCGGCAGCGACGAGCGCGACAACTGCTCGGCCAGCAGCTGCTTGCAGCCAGGATTGGCCGCCGGGACCAGCACGTGCAGGTTGGGCAACTGCTCGGACACCAGCCAGGCGGCCTGGAAGAACGTCTCGCCGAGCTTGCCGATCTCGCCATGCCGGCTGCCGGGCAACACTGCCAGCACGGTGCTGGAGGCGGACAGACCCAGCTTGGCGCGCGCGGCGGCGCGATCGGCCTGGTAGGCGATGTCGTCGGCCATCGGGTGGCCGACAAAGCGCGCATCGATGCCGTGCCTGGCGTAGATCGGCGGCTCCATCGGAAACAGGCACAGCACCAGGTCGGCGCTGGCGCCGATCTTTTCCGCACGCTTCTCGCGCCAGGCCCACACCGAGGGGCTGACGTAATGCACGGTGCGCACACCGCGCTGCTTGAGCCAGCGCTCGACCGACAGATTGAAATCGGGTGCATCGATGCCGATGAACACGTCCGGTTTCCATGCCAGCACACGCTCACGAAACGCGCGGCGCAGCTTCAGCAGCCGCGGCAGATGCTGCAGCACTTCGGTCAGCCCCATCACCGCCAGTTCGCTGGCATCGAACCAGGTCTGGCAGCCGGCGCCACGCATCGCATCGCCACCGATGCCGACGAACTCGGCAGCCGGATAGCGGCGCCGAAGCTGCTCGATCAAGCCGGCACCCAGGATGTCGCCGGAAGCTTCGCCGGCGATCAGCGCGATGCGTGGGGAGCAGGGATTGGGGATTGGGGATTGGGGATTGGCCAGTGCGTCGTGCACGACTTGGCCCGGTGTGGCGAGGACGCTTTGCATCCCCAATCCCGAATCCCGAATCCCGGCCTTCATCGCAACAACGGCCTTTCCGCCGCCTCGATGAACTCGAGCAGCCCGCGCACGTCTTCGCTGCTCTTGGCCTGTTCGGCCAACTGCAGCTTGGCCTCGGCCAGCGGCAGCCCGGCGACGTACAGCGTGCGGTAGGCGCGCTTGATCGCAGTGATGCGCTCGGCATCGAAGCCGCGACGCTTGAGCCCTTCGCTGTTGATGCCGCGTGGGCGGCCCAGCGATTCGCTCCCGACCATGGTGAACGGCGGCACGTCGCCGTTGGTCAGCGCGCCCATGCCCAGGAAGGCGTGCGCGCCGATCCGGCAGAACTGATGGGCACCGGCAAAGCCGCTGATGATCACGTAGTCGCCCACGGTGACATGGCCGGCCAGCGTGGTGTTGTTGGAGAACACGCAGTGGTTGCCGACATGGCAGTCGTGCGCCACGTGGGTGTAGGCCAGCATCCAGTTGTCGTCGCCGACCACGGTGATGCCGCCACCGCCGCCGGTGCCGCGATTGATGGTGACGAATTCGCGGATCACGTTGCCGTTGCCGATCACCAGTTCGGTGCGCTCGCCGGCGTATTTCTTGTCCTGCGGTTCGCCGCCGATCGCGGCATGGCCGATGAAGCGGTTGTTGCGGCCGATCCGGGTCGGGCCGTGGATCGAGCAATGCGGCCCCACCTCGGTGCCCGCATCGATCTGCACATCGGCGCCGATCAACGAAAACGCGCCCACGCGCACATCGCTGGCCAGTTGCGCCGACGGATCGATGACGGCGGTGGGATGAATCAAGGGTGCTTGATCACGCATCGTGTCTCACCTCCAAAAACGGGTTATTCCTTGGCGCCGGCGCACATGATTTCGGCGCTGGCCACGACTTCGCCGTTGACCTTGGCCTCGCCGTAATAGCATCCCATGTTGCGGATCAGGCGCTTCATCTGCACTTCCAGCATCAGCACGTCACCCGGCACCACCTGCTTGTTGAAGCGGGCGTTGTCGACCTTGACCATGTAGAACAGCTTGGATAGCGCGTCGCGCCCCAGCCCGAGCTGGGTCATCACGCCACCGGCCTGCGCCAGTGCCTCGATGATCAGCACGCCGGGCATCACCGGGCGGGTAGGAAAATGGCCCTGAAAAAATGGCTCGTTGATGCTGACGTTCTTCTGCCCAACGATGCGCTTGGCTTCCAGGTCGAGCTCGACAACCCGGTCGATCAGCAGAAACGGATAGCGGTGCGGGATCAGCGTCTGGATCTGGTTGACGTCGATCGGCAGCTCGTAAGTGGGGTGACTCATTCTTTCTCCTTGCCCACAGCCAGGATGCGCCTTGCCAGCACATCCAGTTGTTTGAAGCGCGCGGCATTCTTGCGCCACGTGCGATTGTCGGTGAGAGGGGTGCCGGACGAATACTCGCCCGGCTCATGGATGGAATTGCGCACCACCGACTTGCCTGTGATCACGACCTTGTCGCAGATCTCCAGGTGCCCGACCACGCCGACATGCCCGCCAAGCAGGCAGTAACGGCCGATCTTGGCGCTGCCGGCGATTCCGGTGCAGCCGGCGATGGCGCTATGTGCGCCGATGTGGCAGTTGTGCGCGATCTGCACCAGGTTATCCACGCGCACGTCTTCTTCCAGCACGGTGTCTTCCAGTGCACCGCGGTCGATGCAGGTGTTGGCGCCGATCTCGCAATCGTCGCCGATCACCACACCGCCCAGCTGCGGCACCTTGATCCAGTGGCCGGCATCCATCGCCAGGCCGAAGCCGTCGGCGCCGATCACCGCACCGGGATGGATGCGCACGCGCTTGCCCAGGCGCACCCGGGTGACCAGGGTGACGCGGGCGAGCAGCTCGCTGCCGTCATCGACCACGCAATCCTCGCCGATGATGCTGCCGGTGCCGATCACGCAGCCATCGCCCACGCGGCTACGCGCACCGACGCTGACGAACGGGCCGACATGCGCAGTTGGCGAGACCTGGGCACTGGGATCGATCACCGCCGACGGGTGAATGCCCGGTTCGCGCACCGGCGCCACATCGAACAAGGCGGCGATCTTGGCGAAGGCGGTGTAGGGATCCTTGGCGACCAGCGCGGTGCCGCGTGCGTCCTGCGCATCGTCGGAGCGCAGCACCACCACGGCGGCCTGGCTCCGGCCCAGCTGCGGCCGGTAGCGCGGATTGGACAGGAAGCTCAGTTGCCCGGCGCCGGCATGCGCCAGGGTGGCGACGCCACTGACTTCGATGGCGCCATCACCGATGACGGTCAGACCAAATTGTTCGGCAATCGCACTGGCGGTCAAGCGCATCAGGGTGAACCTCTTGTAAGTGTGGGAGAGCCGCTTTAACGGGGAGAAAACACCATTAAACAGTTCCCAACAAAGCCTGCGTATCTAGGGTCCCGTCGCAATCAAGCGGCCAATCCAGGAACACGCATATGAAAACCGTTCTTTCCGTCCTTGGTGGTCTGGTCATGATGGGCGCGGTCGCAGGTGCATCGGCCCAATCCTTCGATGTCGAGCAGGGCAGGGCAACCGGTGAGCAGCAGCTGCAGTGTCTCAGCCTGCCTGCCGGCGACATCGCCAGCTGCCTGTCCAACACCGTCTCCACATGGTTGGACAGCTGGTTCTGACCGGCCCACATTCAACCGGTGATACACGGGCGGCCCGCTTGCGCGGGCCGCCTTCTTTGTTGCCGTTCGCTATTAGAACTGGCCGCCGAAGGTGAACTGCAGACGTTCGATCTCGTCGTTGTCTTCCTTTTTCAGCGGGAACGCGTAGCTGATCGAGATGGGGCCGACCGGGGCGCGCCACAACAGCGCCACGCCGGTGGACGCACGCAGCTCGTTGGCCTTGAAGTTGTCCACGCCGTCGTAGACGTTACCGAAGTCGAAGAACGCCGACACGCGTGCCGACGGGCTGTCGAACAGCTTGGGGAAGTACATTTCCACCGAACCGACGGTCTTGAACGAGCCACCCAGCGGCTGGCCGCGCGAGTAACTGACAGTGCGTTCCGAACGGGGGCCCAGCGTGTTGTCTTCGAAGCCGCGCACCGAGTTGGTACCGCCGGCGTAGAAGTTCTCGTAGAAAGGCAGCCCGGTCGCAGTGACAGTACGGATCAGGTTGCTGCCGTTGCAGCCTTGCTCCGTGTAGGTGGGGATGTTGTTAGTGTTGGTGACTACGCCGCATATGTCGCGGCGGCTGTCATTGCCATAACTGTCGCCGTAACCCAGCTCGAAGCGGGTGTTCAACACGATCGCCGGGATGATCGGCCAGTAGTTGGAGATCTGGTAGTTGAACTTGTAGTACTCGATCGTGGAGCCGGGCAGGGTGGTCTCCAGGCCGACGCGCTGGTACATGCCACGGGTGGGCATGAAGAAGTCGTTGCGGGTATCGCGTGCCCAGCCCAGCTCTGTGCGCCAGGCATGGAAGGTGCTAGTACCGATTGCATCGATGTAATTGATGATCGCCTGCGGGGTCTGGGTCGGGAACGTGTTGATCTGGTTGCTGTCGATGCCGACCATCGCCGAGACAGTATCGTTCTCGGTGATCGGCACGCCGAACACCACCTGCGCCGAACCATTCTTGCTGTTGTACTGGGCGGTGTTGAAGTCCGAGTAGTCCAGCGAGCGCCAGGACAGGTTGTAGCCCAGCGACACGCCGTCGTCGGTAAAGAACGGGTTGGTGTAGGAGAACGCGTAGCGCTGCTGGTAGCTGCTGCGCGAGGCTTCCACCGCCACCCGGTTACCGCCGCCCAGGAAGTTGTTCTGCGACAACTGCACCGAGGTGGTCACACCGAAGCTCTGCGAGTAGCCCAGGCCGAACACGAAGCTGCCGGAGGTGGTCTCCTTGACGTTGTAGACCACGTCGACCTGGTCGTTGCTGCCCGGCACGGCCGGCGTTTCCACATCCACGCTCTCGAAGTAGCCCAGGCGCTGCAGGCGGATCTTGGAACGGTCGATCGCCGCCTGCGAATACCAGGTGTTTTCGAACTGGCGCATCTCGCGGCGCAGGACTTCGTCCGAGGTGCGGCTGTTGCCCTTGTACAGGATGCGGCGCACGGTCACGCGCGGGCCCGGCACCACCTGCAGGTTCACCGCGACAGTGCGGTCCTCGCGGTTCGGGGTGGGGATCGGGTTGACCTTGGCGAAGGCGTAACCGACGTTGCTCAGCGTATTGGTGATCGCGTCGGAGGTGTACTCAAGCAGCGCACGCGAGAAGATGTCGCCGGCCTTGGGGATGACCAGGCGCTCGATGTCGGCCTGCGGCAGCACGGTGTCGCCGGTGACCTTGATCTCGGAAATCTTGTACTGCTCGCCCTCGGTGACGCCGGCGCTGACGAACATGTCGCGCTTGTCCGGGCTGATCGACACCTGGGTGGAATCGATGCTGAAGTCCACGTAGCCGCGGTCCAGGTACCAGGAGTTGAGCTTCTCCAGGTCGCCGGACATCTTTTCCTTGGAGTACTGGTCGTCGCGGCGATACCACGAGGCCCAGTTGTGCTCCTTGGATTCCCAGTTCTCCAGGATGTCCTCGTTGGCAAACTTCTCGGTGCCGATCAGGTTGACGTGGCGGATCTTGGCCGCCTTGCCTTCCTTGATCGCAATCGCCACGTCCACGCGGTTACGGTCCAGCGGGCTGACCGTCGGGGTGATCTCGACGTTGTACTTGCCGCGGTTGTTGTACTGGCGGGTCAGCTCCTGGGTCACGCGGTCCAGGCTCAGGCGGTCGAAGGTGCCCCCCTCGGTCAGGCCGATGTCGCCCAGGCCCTTGAGCAGTTCCTCGGACTTGATGTCCTTGTTGCCGGTCACGGTGAGCTTGTTGATCGCCGGGCGCTCCTTCACGGTGATCACCAGGATGTTGCCCTGGCGATCCAGCTGCACGTCCTCGAAGAAGCCGGTGCGGTACAGCGCACGGATCGAGTCGGCGACCTTGCCATCGTCCACGGTGTCGCCGCGGTTCACCGGCAGATAGGTGAACACGGTGCCGGAGGCGATGCGCTGCAGGCCGTCGACGCGGATGTCGCTGGCAACGAACGGCTCTGCGGCCAGGGCAACGACTGGCAGGCTGAGGCCGGCGGCGAGAGCGAGGGCAAGCAGGCGGCGAGTGGGAAGACGCGTCATGTCACATCCGGTTGGAGTCGATTTCGGGTGTTGCTGGATGCCGACGTATGACGACGACAACAGGCGGAAAGAGTGGAGCAGCTTCATCGTGGAACCAGGCCGAGGATGTCGTTGTAGAACGCCAGTCCCATCAGCCCGGCCAGGACCGCCAGGCCGACATATTGCCCGGCAATCATGGCCCGTTCGCTGATCGGGCTGCCCTTGACCAACTCGATAAGGTAATACAGCAGATGCCCACCGTCCAAGATCGGGATCGGCATCAGGTTGATGATCGCCAGGCTGAGCGACAGCAAGCCCAGGAAATACAGGAACCAGTCGAGCCCGCGTTCGGCCGAGGCGTTGGCGGCGCGCGCAATGGTGACCGGGCCGGAGATGTTCTTGACCGAGGCCTGGCCGGTCAGCATGCGCTTCATCATGCCCAGCGAGTCGGCGGTCATCCGGCCGGTCTCGCGGATCGCGGCAGGCACCGCGGCGAACATGCCGTACTGCTGGCGGCTGTCGTAGGCCGGCGCCTGCGCTGGCGCAAACCCCACGCCGAGCAGCCATTGCCCCTGCGGCGACCGGCGCGGGGCGATTTCCAGCGCCAGCCGGTCGTCGCCGCGCGCGACCTCGATCATGCCGGTCCCGCCCTGCGCGCCCAGTGCCTGCAGCTGGGCGGGAATCTCGTCGGCCGACCGGATCGGCTGGCCGTCGATGGCCACGATGCGGTCGCCCGGCTGCAGCAGCCCCTGCGCCGCCGAGCCGGCGACCACCTGGCCCACCACCGGCGGCTGCAGCATGAACTGCCAGCCGATGCCGGCCAGCGACGCCACGCGGCGCTCGTCAAAGCCGGCCGGCAGCTGCGACAGGCGCAGCGTGTGCTCGCGGTTGCCGGCGCCTTCGGTGGCGGTCAGCACGCGGATGTCGTGCCGGTCCATCGCCGCCGTGGTGAGCTGCATGCTGGCATCGCTCCAGCTGCTGACACTGCGCCCATCGATGCGCACGATGCGCTCGCCCGGGCTCAGGCCGGCTTCGGCGGCCAGACCGTCGGCGCGGCCGATGGTGGCCGAGTAATCCTGCTTGCCGACCACGAACATCGCCCACAGCATCGCCATGCAAAGCAACAGGTTGGCGATCGGGCCGGCGGCGACGATGGCGATGCGCTGCCATACCGTCTTGCGGTTGAAGGCCTGGTCCTGCTCGGCCGGATGCACGTCGCCTTCGCGTTCGTCGAGCATCCTGACGTAGCCGCCCAGCGGAATGGCCGCCACCACGAACTCGGTGCCGTGGCGGTCACGACGCATCCACAACGGCTTGCCGAAGCCCACCGAAAAGCGCAGCACCTTGACGCCGCAGCGGCGCGCGACCCAGAAGTGCCCGAATTCGTGGAAGGTCACCAACACGCCCAGGCTGACGATCATCCACCAGACCGAACCGATGAAATCACCCATGGATGCAACTCGGTTGCGTAAATCGATCAGGCATGAAGGCGGTGATTGGCGAGGGCGCGTTCGGTGATCTGCCGCGCTTGCGCATCGGCAGACAGCAGGGTGTCGAGGGAGTCGGCATTGTGCCGTGGGAGCGTTGTCAGTGTGTGTTCGACCAACGCGGGAATCGCTAGGAAACCCACCTGGCCCTGAAGAAACGCTGAAACAGCCACTTCATTGGCCGCGTTCAGGATCGCAGGCGCGGTCCCGCCGGCCTCCAGCGCCTCCCAGGCCAGGCGCAGGCACGGGAAGGCGGCCGTGTCCGGCGCCTCGAAATCCAGCCGCCCCTGGGTCAGCAGGTCCAGCCCGCCAACGCCGGACTCGACCCGCTCCGGCCACGCCAGGCCAACCGCCAGCGTGGTGCGCATGTCGGGCAGGCCAAGCTGGGCCAGGGTGGAGCCGTCGACGAATTCCACCAGCGAGTGCACCAGGCTCTGCGGATGCACCAGCACATCGATCCGGGCGCCGGGCAGGCCGAACAGGTGATGCGCCTCGATCACCTCCAGGCCCTTGTTCATCAGCGTCGCCGAATCCACCGAAATCTTCGGGCCCATCGACCACTTGGGATGGGCGACCGCCTGCGCGGGCGTGACCGCACCGAGCGCGGCGCGGTCCCAGCCACGGAACGGACCGCCGGACGCGGTCAGGATGACCCGGCGCACGCCGCGGCTGGCGTCGCAGGAGCGCAGGCACTGGAAGATGGCGCTGTGCTCGCTGTCGATCGGGATGATCTCGGCGCCGGCCGCAGTCGCGGTGCGGGTCAGCAATTCGCCGGCCAGCACCAGCGATTCCTTGTTGGCCAGCAGTAGGCGCTTGCCGGCGCCGGCCGCGGCCAGCGTGGACGGCAGGCCGGCCGCTCCCACGATCGCCGCCACCACGGTATCGCAGGCATCGCTGGCAGCCAGCGCGTCCAGGGCCTCGCTGCCGGCGTGGGCCTGGGTGGCCAGTCCGGCCGCGCGCAAACCGTCGCGCAGCGCCGGGTACAGGGAGTGGACGGCGATCACTGCGTGCGCAGGGCGATGGGTGACGCAGAGCGCCAGCAGCTCGTCGACCTTGCTGCCGGCCGACAGCACGCTGGCGCGCAGCCGCTGCGGATGACGGGCGATCACATCCAGTGCCGATGCACCGATCGAGCCGGTGGCGCCGAAGACGGCGACGTGACGGAGAGCAGAGCCAGCCATATCTAGAACCCGAGAATTTCCTTGCCGAGTGCGAACACCGGCAGGGCGGCGAGCACGCCGTCGATGCGATCCAGCACGCCGCCGTGGCCCGGAATCACCGTGCCCGAGTCCTTGGCGCCGGCATGGCGCTTGAGCAGGCTCTCGAACAGATCGCCCAGCACCGATGCCAGCACCGCCACCGCCGCCACCAGGATCAGCTGCGGCACGTGCGCCAGGGTGAGCCCGGCCAGCCAGCCGAACGCGCAGGCGACCACGATGCCGGCGACCATGCCGCCGAGCAGGCCTTCGATGGTCTTGTTGGGGCTGACCCGCGGCGCCAGCTTGTGCTTGCCGAACGCGCGGCCGGCGAAATAGGCGCCCGAATCGGCCGCCCACACCATGGTCAGCGCGGTCAGCAGCCACAGGTTGCCCTTGTCCGGGTTGGCATGCAGCAGCACCAGCGCGGCCCAGGCCGGCAATACCGCCAGCGTGCCGGCGGCGAGCTTGAGCGCGCGCGCCTGGCCGTTGCCGTGATCGGCACCGAAGGTGAAAAAGCGCAGCCACAGCAGCGCCAGCAGCCACCAGACCACCCCCACCAGGGCGGCGATCTGGAACAGCACCATGGAGCCGGCCGAGGCCCACACCATCAGCACCATCAGCAGCAGATTGAGCATCAGCAGCACGGTGCGCGGCAGGCTGTCGTCGATGCCGGAGAGCTTGAGCCACTCCCACAGACCGGTCAGGAACAGGATCGCCGCCAGCGCCGCCAGCCATTGCGTGGGCAGCAGCACGATCGCGCAGATGGCGAGCGGCGCCATGATCAGCGCGGCAATCACGCGGGTCTTGGTCATGCGGAGGAGCTCTCCGTCGCCTTCTCGGCGATCTGGGCACTGGTCAGGCCGTAGCGGCGTTCGCGCCCGGCGTAGTCATCCAGCGCCTGCTGCAGCACGCCGGCATCGAACTCCGGCCACAGGGTTTCGGTGAACCACAGTTCGGTATAAGCCAGCTGCCACAGCAGGAAATTGCTGATGCGGGTGTCGCCGCCGGTGCGGATGAACAGGTCCGGCGCCGGCAGATCGGCCAACGCGACGCGGCTGGCCAGCAGCGCTTCGTCGATCTGCTGCGGTTGCAGGCGGCCGGCGGCCACTTCTTCGGCCAATGCCCGCGCGGCCAGCGCAATGTCCTGGCGGCCGCCATAGCTGGCGGCGATGCTCAGCACCAGCCGCGCATTGGCGGCGGTGACGCGCTCGGCGGCGGCCATGCGTTCGCGCAGCGGCGTAGCGAAACGGCTGCGATCGCCGATGAAGCGCACCTGCACGCCGCGCCGCTGCAGTTCGTCGACCTCGCGATCGAGCGCGTGCAGGAACAGCTTCATCAGTGCATCGACTTCCTCCTGCGGGCGGCCCCAGTTTTCACTGGAAAACGCGAACAGGGTGAGCGCCGAAACGCCTTTTTCCAGGCAGAAATCGATGGTGCGATTGACCGCGCGCGCGCCGGCGCGATGACCGATCATGCGCGGACGCCGCCGACGCTGCGCCCAACGCCCGTTGCCATCCATGATGATGGCAATGTGGCGCGGCACGGCGGCAGCGGAAGGTGCTGGATGCATGGCAGGCGATGCCACGATCAGACCGTCATCAGTTCCTGTTCCTTGGCCTTGACGACCTCATCCACATCCTTGATGGCCTTGTCGGTGAGCTTCTGGATGTCGTCTTCGGCGCTGCGTGCCTCGTCTTCGGTGACCGCCTTGTCCTTGAGCAGGTCCTTGACCTGCTGGTTGGCATCGCGACGGATGTTGCGGATGGCCACCTTGCTGTCTTCGCCCTCGCCATGCACGGCCTTGCTGAGCTCCTTGCGGCGCTCCTCGGTCAGCGGCGGCAGGTTCAGACGGATCACGGTGCCGACCACGGTCGGGGTCAGGCCCAGATCCGAGGCGTAGATCGCCTTTTCCACGTCCTTGATCATGCCCTTGTCGAACAGGCTGATGACCAGCGAGCGGCCTTCGGAGACGCTGATGCTGGCGACCTGGTTGAGGGGGGTGTCGGTGCCGTAGGCCTTGACCTTGATGCCGTCCAGCAGCGCCGGAGAGGCGCGGCCGGTGCGCACGGTGGTCAGGGAATGGCGCAGAGCATCGATGCTCTTGGTCATGCGCGTCTGCGCGTCTTGTTTGATCTGGTTGAGCATCGCCGGAATCCGTGTGGAGCTGAATCCGGAGATTATAGCCGGGACTGAGGTTTCACGACTCGCGGGTCGTCAGGACCCGCGCAGCCGGTTCACTTGCCGGCACTTCACGCCCGGCGCCGCCATCGTGAGCTATCAGCGCAGCCCGGGCGCCGCGCCTTTGCGATTCCCCAATCCCGATTCCCGATTCCCAGCCTCAGCTGCGGCCCTGCACCAACGTGCCGATCTGCTCGCCGTGCAGGATGCGCAGCAGCACGCCGGGCTCGCTCATGCCGAAGATGCGCAGCGGCAGGTCGCTGTCGCGCGCCAGTGCGAAGGCGGCGGTGTCCATCACTTCCAGGCCCTGCAGGATGACCTGGTCGTAGGTCAGGCTGTCGTAACGCACCGCATCGGTGTGCTTCTTCGGGTCCTTGTCGTAGACGCCGTCGACCTTGGTTGCCTTGAGCAGCAGGTCGGCACCGATCTCGATCGCGCGCAGCGCCGCGCCCGAGTCGGTGGTGAAGAACGGATTGCCGGTGCCGGCGGCGAAGATCGCGATGCGGCCCTTTTCCAGGTGGCGGATCGCGCGACGGCGGATGAAGTCCTCGCAGACATCGTTGATCTTGATCGCGCTCATCACGCGCACCTTGGCGCCGAGCTTCTCCAGCGCATCCTGCATCGCCAGCGCGTTGATCACGGTGGCCAGCATGCCCATGTGGTCGCCGGTGACGCGGTCCATGCCGCTGGCGGCCAGGCCGGCGCCCCGGAAGATGTTGCCGCCGCCGATCACCAGGGCGACCTGCGCGCCGGCCTGCTGGGCTTCGATCACTTCATGGGCGAGGCGGTTGATGACCTTGGGATCGATGCCGTAATCCCCGTCTCCCATCAGCGCCTCCCCGGAAAGTTTGAGAAGAATGCGGCGATAGGCAAGTTCGGACATGGGGGAAACCTCGGTGTGGGGGATCGGCAAACGCCGGCAAGTCTAGCGGAAGCCTGTCACCGGGCGTGGTAAAAATTCGGTAGTTGGCGATGACGTGACACGTTGCTCAGTGCGCGCGCGGCGGCTGCGGTGTCGGCACGTCGGTCGCATCGTAGGCGGTGACGCGGTTGCGGCCGCGATGTTTGGAGCGGTACAGCGTGCTGTCGGCGGCCTGCAGCAGATGCTCGATGCTCTCGAACTGGCGGTCGTCGCCGCCGTGGGTGGCCAGCCCCGCCGAGAAGGTGATGTGCAACGGGCCGCCCTGCAGTTGCGCCATCGGCGTGCGTGCGGTTTCGGCCAGGATGCGCTCGACCACCATCAATGCCGCTTCGGCCGCGGTGTTGGGCAGGATCACCAGGAATTCCTCGCCGCCATAGCGGGCGACCAGGTCGCTGGTGCGCACCATGCGCTGCAGCGTCTGCGCGAAGTTGCGCAGTACCTCGTCGCCGACCAGGTGACCATGCGCATCGTTGACGCGCTTGAAGTCGTCCAGGTCGATGAAGGCGATCGACAGCGGCCAGTTCTGGCGCGATGCCAGCTCGAACTCGTGCGCGAGCGCAGTGCCGAGCTGATGGCGATTGAACACGCCGGTCAACGCATCGCGGCTGGCCTGTTCGGCCAGATGGCGCATGCGGTTTTCCGATTCGTCGGCATGCCGGCGCGCTTCGGCCACGTCCTGCAATTCGCGCAGGCTGCGCAGCATCGCCAGCTCGCGCGCCTGCTCGAAGATCATCTGGATGTGCTCGGGCTGCGGCACGCGAATGTCGAACAGGGCTTCCAGTTCGGGCAGCGATTCGGCAATGCGTTCGATCACCTTCTCGAAGCGTTCGGCGTCCAGGTCCAGCACCTCTTGCGCCTGTTGTTGCGCGCGTTCGGTGGCCGCCACGGCACTGGCCGACAGCCAGATGTCGGCCAGGCGCCCGGACAGCGCGACACAGGCCATGAACGGCTCCAGGCCGGCGGGCTCTTGCTCGCTTTGCGCGATGGCGTTCTGCAGGTACGGCGGCAACTGCCATTGATGCGCGAGCCAGGCGCCGACTTCGGCATGGGTGGCGCCCAGCTGCTCGCGTTCGGCCTCGAGCAGCGCGGCGTTGTCGGGCGCCTGCTCCAGCAGCGGCGCATACAGCTCGGGCGCGCCCTGCAGCAGGGCCAGCTTGCCGATGTCCTGCAGCAGGCCGGCCAGCATGAGTTCTTCGGGTTTGCGGATGCCGTAGGCCTGCCCGAGGATGCGGCTGGCCAGCGCGCACAGCCCGGCACGGCGCCAGATGCGCTCATGCAGCGGATGCGCGGCGAAGGTGCTGCGCACGCCGTGCACCATCGAAAACCCTAGTGCCAGGCTCAGGGTCGCGTTGAGGCCGAGCATGGTCAGCGCCTGGCCGAGGTTGTCGATACGGCGGCGGCTGGCGTACAGCGGCGAATTGGCAACCCGCAGCATGCGCGCGCTCAATGCCATGTCCATGCCGATGACGTTGGCCGTGGTGGTCATGTCCACGTCGGGGTCCTGCGCCAGCTCGATGACGCGCAGCGCCACACCCGGAGGCGACGGCAGGTTGCGGCAATAGTGCAGGGCGGCCTGTAGATCTGGTTGCATGGGTCATCGCCGACGGTGAACGCAAGCATACCGCTGCGTTCGTTAATGGGGCACGCCATGCTTGGCCGCCGCCGCGCCGCAGCGCGTGCGTGATGGACGCGGAAAGCCTGGTCGGCATCCAGCTGTAGCGGCCACCGCCACGACATCTGTAGATGTTGAGGCCGGTTGCGGGCCTGGCGGATGCGTTCGCTTCAGTTTCGCGCGTTGCTGGCGCGCGCGCCAGCGCCGGGCAAAAAAAAGCCGCGGCAAGCCGCGGCTTTTTCTACGGTGCGGCGAGGATCAGGCCAGTCCGGCCTGCTTCATCACTTCGGCGGCGTAGTCTTCCACCACCTTCTCGATGCCTTCGCCAACGGCCAGGCGCTGGAAGCCGACCACGTCGGCACCGGCGGCCTTGACCGCCTGCTCGACGGTCTGGTCGGTGTTCAGCACGTACGGCTGGCCGTACAGCGTCACTTCGTTGACGATCTTGCTGATCTTGCCGCTGATGATCTTTTCCAGGATCTCGGCCGGCTTGGCCTTGTCCTTCTCGGACATCTTGGCCAGTTCGATTTCCTTTTCCTTGGCGATGAACTCGGCCGGGACGTCGGAGGCCTTGACGTGCGGCGGGTTCATCGCGGCGATGTGCATGGCGATGCCGCGAGCCAGCTCGATGTCGCCACCCTTCAGCTCGACCAGCACGCCGATGCGGCCGCCGTGCACGTAGGCTGCGACGTTGTTGGCGCTGTCGATACGGACCAGGCGACGCACCTGCAGGTTCTCGCCGACCTTGGCGATGACCGCGGCGCGACGCTCTTCGATGGTCTCGCCGCTGTCGAGCTTGACGCTCTTGAGCGCTTCGGCATCGGCTGCGTCTGCGTTCAGCGCGGCGGTGGCCACAGTCTCGGTGAAGGCCAGGAAGTTCTCGTCCTTGGCGACGAAGTCGGTCTCGGAGTTGACTTCGACCAGCACGGCCTTGCCGCCGGCCTGTGCGGTGGCGATGCGGCCTTCGGCGGCAACGCGGTCAGCCTTCTTGTCGGCCTTGGCCAGGCCGGACTTGCGCAGCCATTCGGCAGCGGCGTCGATGTCGCCTGCGTTTTCGACGAGTGCCTTCTTGCACTCCATCATGCCGGCGCCGGTGCGCTCGCGCAGTTCCTTGACCAGGGAAGCAGTGATTTCCATGGAATTACCTCATATGGACGAATGCGTGCGGCGGAATGTTCCGCCAGTAGGAGACGACGCAGCCATGCCGGCCGCCCCCGTAGAGATGTTCGGTGGCCTCGGCGACGGGCCGCGGGGGCCCGTCGGGGCTGCGGCCGCACAGCATGGTGCGGCCGCATTGCAGGCCGATTACTCGGCAGCCGGAGCGGCCGCGTCGGCCGGCGCGTCAGCCTTCTTGTCGCCCTTCTTGGCCGGAGCGCGACGGCCCTTGCCTTCGTCGGCGGACTCGGCGGAGAACTCTTCCTCGCGCACCGACGCGGAGTTCGGCGCAGCGGCCTTGCCTTCCAGCACGGCGTCGGCAGCGGCGCGTGCATACAGCTGCACGGCACGGATGGCGTCGTCGTTACCCGGGATGGCGTAGTCGACCAGGGCCGGATCGTAGTTGGTGTCCACCACCGCGATCACCGGAATGCCGAGCTTCTTGGCTTCCTTGATGGCGATGTCTTCATGGCCGATGTCGATCACGAAGATCGCGTCGGGCAGGCGGTTCATTTCCTTGATGCCGCCCAGCGAGGCGTCCAGCTTCTCGCGCTCGCGACGCAGGCCCAGCACTTCGTGCTTGACCAGCTTGTCGAAGGTGCCGTCGGTCTCGGCCGACTCCAGTTCCTTCAGGCGGGCAACCGACTGCTTGACGGTACGGAAGTTGGTCAGGGTGCCGCCCAGCCAGCGCTGGGTCATGAACGGCATGCCGCAACGCTCGGCTTCTTCCTTGATGGACTCGCGCGCGCTGCGCTTGGTGCCCAGGAACAGCACGGTGCCGCGCTTCTGCGCGATCGAGGAGAGGAAGTTCATCGCGTCATTGAAGAGCGGAACGGTCTTCTCGAGGTTGATGATGTGGATCTTGCCGCGCGCGCCGAAGATGTACGGCGCCATCTTGGGGTTCCAGTAGCGGGTCTGGTGACCGAAATGGACGCCGGCTTCCAGCATCTGACGCATGGTGACTTGGGGCATTGAAGTAACTCCTGATAGCGGAATCACCGTGCGCGGCCTTGACTTTGAGGAGTCCGCACATGGATGTGCGGGCTGTTGCGAGGGACTCGCATCAAAACGCACATGATTCCGGGGTTGGGCTTCCCTGTCGCCTCCGTGTCGAACCCCCTGTTGGGGGCACCCCGGCACGGATGGCGGCGGCAGGTGTGAATTCGTCGGTGACGTCCGACGTGAACGACGCACTGCGTGCAATACGCAAAACAGCCGGCGGAGTATAGCCGGCGGGGCGGGGAGGTGCAATTGGGGCTCGGGATTGGGGATTTGGGATTGGCAAAAGCTGGGCTTCCTCGATGCGAATCCCCAATCCCCAATCCCCAGAGCTTATGGCTCCAGTGCCAGCGTAGTCTCGGTATCGCTGTTGATGCGTGCCACGAAGCGGCCGTTGCCGGCGGGCAGGTTGGCCGGCAGCGGCCATTGGCGGGTCTGGCCGGGCAGCACGTAACCGGCCAGGTCGTCGCGGATGCTGCGGCGGGTACCGCCGGCATCGATGTAGGCCAGGTCGGCCAGCCGGGCGTGGCTCGGCCCGGCATTGTGGACCTGCAGGGCGCGGCCGCTGCCGTGGCCGGACACGCTGGCCTGCAGCACCGGGTGCTGTTCGCCGGGCTGGCTGGGCAGGGCGAATACCGGCGTGGAATACCGCAGCAGCTCGGTATCGCTGCCGGCGGCATGCTGGGTCACCACCAACCGGTAGCTGTCCTCGGCCTGTGCCGGGCTGGGGCCCAGCCGGATCACCCGCAGCAGCTGCCGGCCTTGCGACAGAATTTCGAACTGCGCCGGGCTGACGGTGGCCGCGGTGGCCGGTTCGAGCAGCTCGCGGTCGCCGTCCTGGCGCCAGCGGTAGAGTTTGGCTTCGGCGCGCCATGGCAGCGCGGCCTGGTTGTAGAGCCAGACGGCCGCCTGGTCGCTGTCGGCGGGAATGCGTGCAGTGGTCGGGGCGATGGCGATCTCGGCGCCAGCGGCGGTGCCGACGATGGCCAGGCCGGCCAGTGCAAGCGCCAGCAGGCAGCAGCGGGAGCGAGGCGTGGCCATGCTCAGAACGCGATCGTGGTCATGCGCGCACTGCCGGCAGGCGCAGGCCCGGCGAGTGCACTGGCATCCTGCCCGGTGCTGGTGACGGCGGGGTCTTCGGCGGTGCTGGCCGGCGGGGCGATCGCCATCGGCGTGCCCCTGGAACAACTGGCGCGCGGGGGCGCAGTACGCAGCTCGCAGCCGCTGAGCAGGCGCAATCCGATGTGCAGGGTGAAGTTTTCCGGGCCGCGCGCAGCGGCCGCATTGGCCGCGGTCGAGGTCGCGGTGCAGACGAGGGCGACCAGCGTCAGGCGCTTCAGGAGAGTGACCAGCGTCATGAAGGCAATCGTTTGCATTGGAGACGTAACAGATAGCGACGCCCCCGATGCGAACTTTATTAACTGTCAGTAAGTGATGGAGACCGTCACCGTGTCGTTGTAGGCCCCTGCAATGGGCTGCTGCGGTGCCGGCGCGCGCCCATAGACGGTCACCGTCTGCGCGACGCCGTTGCCGGTGCCGCTGAGCGTATCGACGCCGATGCTGGTGCCCCAGCGGCTGCCGCGGCCGGCGTCCCGATACAGCTCGTAGGCGATGTAGTTGGCACTGCTGACATGGCGCATGCGCCGGACGCTGCCGGTGGCATTGATGCCATCGCCCAGCCCGATATTCCAGGCGGTGCGGTTGGTGCACGACAGGCTGATGGTGGAAGTGCGATCGATGGCGGTATCGATGGTGCCGGCGATGCTGCCGAAATCCAGGTCGGTGGTGACGTAGGTATTGCAGCGTGCCGGCACGTTGGCCGAGGCAGTGAAGGGGAACGCATTGCTAGCGGTCTTGGCGCCGCTGCCGCCGGCCGTGCAACTGCTCGGCGCCGCCGGGACGCCGATGATGCTCTCGTTGTAGGAGTAGCGCAGCACGGTGTCGGCGCCGCCGAAACTGCTGGTGTGGTTGCCGACCGACAGGGTCTGGCTGGCCGGAATCCGCCCGTACAGGGTGAGGGTGGTCGTCTGCGAGCCGCCGGTGATCACCGGAACGCCGTAGGACAGCGTCAGCAGGCGCGGCGAAGGCGTCGTCGATCCGGTGGAGCCCCAGACCTGGGTGCGCGTGGCCTCGCTGTAGATCTGGAAGTCCAGGCTGTCGCCGGTGGGGTTGAGCATGCGGCGCGGCGCATACAGGCCGTTGCTGGCGCTGCCCGGCCCAAGGTCCAGGCAAAGACTCACCTGGGCATAGCCCAGCACGCTGAGCGCGGCGGTCGCGCAGGTGACATTGAGCGTTGCCACCGCATCGGTGGTGCCGTTGGCCGCCACATTGCCGAATGCCAGCGGGGTGCCGAGGGTGACGCTGCAGGTGGTGTCGGCGCGCGCGTCCTGGCCGGGGGCAAGCCACAACACGGCGATCGCCAGCGCGAGCAGCAGGCGCCAGGGTGCGGGCAGGCTCATGGGGTCTCCTGCTCGAGCACGCAGGGCAGCGGGCCGACCCGCGGAATGCCGCCGGGGTTGGCCGGGTAGGTGAACCGAGCGCTGCAGCGGCCAGCGGGCAGCTCGACCAGGATGCGGTTGTCGGTCTGCAGGTTGTCCAGATAGGTTTCGCCGTCGTAGCCGACCACCACGCGTTCGGCATCGCCTTCGCGCTGCACCACGCTGCCGACCGGCAACGGCACGCCCTGGGCGTCGTGCAGCACGATCATGGCCGCGCGCACCCGGGTGATGCCGAAGCGCACCGCCACCCCGGACTGCTGGCGCGGTGTCACTGCGGTATCGACGCGGTCCACGCGCAGGTCCGCCGGCAGGTTCAGGGTGTCGATGGACAACTGGTTGCGCTGCCACGACTGCAGCGGGGTGATCAGCAGCATCCCGCGGGCGTCGGTGACGCCGATCAGGCGATTCTCCAGCCGCACCGGAATGCCGGGCTGGCCGTCGGTGGACACCACCGCGAAGGCATCCTGGATGTCGCGCGCGGCAAAGCCGCGGCCGTTCATCCACACCAGGCTGCCGCTGGCACTGGCATAGCCGAAGTTGTTGCCATCCTGGTTGGCGACGCCGAGGTTGTAGCGGCCGATGCGGTTCAACCATCCCAGTTCGGCCAGGCCGCCGCTGGCATCGTCGCCGGCCCGCCCCTGCAGGCGCCAGCCGATCCCGCCCAGGTCGCCGTCGCCGGGCAGCGGCTGGCTGAGGTCGGCCACAAAGCCGGTGCGGTTGCCGTTGCGCTGCATCGACGCGCTGGCCTGACGCAACTCGCCGAACGTGGTCGACAGCGACAGGTACAGGCTGCGGTCGCTGCGCACATCCAGGTTCTGGTTGCCGGACAGGTTGGCCGCCCAGTTGCGCCCGAAGTTGCGCGACCAGAACAGGCTCGCGTAACGCGAGGTGTCGCCTTGCGGGTAGCTCAGGCGCACATAGCTGGTGCCCAGCGAGCCGATCGGATTGACGTTGATGCCGAATGCCACGCGATCGCTGATGCGCGCCGGCAACGCGCCCTGCAGCGCGCCCAGGTCGCGATAGTCGCCGTGGGTGCGCTGGGTGCCGGCGGTGACGTTGAAGCGACGGTTGTTCCAGGCATAGCCCAGCACGTACTGGCCACCGCGCAGCGCATCCATCCGGCTGTGCGCATAGGCGGCGTTGGCCACGCCGCCGACGCCGAGCAGCCACACGCCGCCCGCACCGGCATTGACCACGCCGCCGCCGGCCTCGGCGTGCGCCTCGATGGTGAAGTCTTCGCGCAGGCCTTTGCGCAGCGTGGCGCTGGCAACCGTACGCGAGGCGTAGGAAAACGAGCGCACACCGTAGTCCTGGCGCAGATGGCCGATGCCGGCCGACCACTCGGAAATGCCGCGGGCCAGCAGTTGCGGCGTGCCATAGAACGCGAAGTCCAGCCGGCGCACCTGGCCGAACGCATCGGTCACCACGATCTGCGCCTGTCCGGTCCCGCTGATGCCTGGTTGCGCGGCCAGCTGGAACGGGCCGGCCGGCACCTGGCCGCTGTACTGGCGCAGGCCATCGACGTAGAGCTCCACGGTCGAGGGCACCACCGCCTCGCCCAGGAAGCTTGGCGTGGGGGTCAGTACGCGATACGGCTGCAACGCGTAATTGCGCCCGATCTGCACCCCGCCCAGGCGGATCGAGCGGCTCCAGTCGACAAAGCCGCTGTAGAAATCGCCGACCGTCAGGCTGGTGGCGCTGTCGGGGAAGTCCATCTGCCAGGCGCTGTCCAGGCGCACCGCTTCGCTGCGCCAGCGCTGGTCCTGCGGGCGGTCGTAGGCCAGGAACACCGCAGTGGTATCGACCATGCCGCGGCCGATGCCGAAGCCGCGCAATTCGGTCGCCAGCGACACGCTGCTGGCCCCGGCATTGCGCGTGGCATAGAAGTCGTAGTTGAGCAGCATGCCCGGCGAGGCGGTGGCGCTGGGCGGTGCGACCTGTTCGGCCTTCAGCACCGTGGTGGAGAGCGACAGCTGCGCCAGCGGTACCTGCAGCGCCAGCCGTTGCAGCGCGGCGTCGTAGCGCACTTCCACGTCGGGCAGGCGATCCAGGTCGACCAGTTCGTTGGCGGCGCGGTCGGCCAGGATGAAGCCCAGCTTGCGCAGCGTGTCGACCGAGCCGCGCAGGTGACCGTCCACCAGCTCGAACGGTGCCAGGCCGCGGTCGGCCTGATTGAGGGTGACATCCAGGTACAGCGTCTGCGGCAGGGCCGCCACGCTCTGCGGGGCCTGATCGGGCAGTGGCGCCATATCGGCCAGGTCGCCGGAGCCGGCATGCGCCAGGCAGGTGGCGGTCGCAAGCAGCGTCATCGCCAGCCGGCCCGCATCACGGCGCTGTCGGCGCTGCCAACAAGGTGCGTTCGTCCGCCTCACCATTGATCCTTGCGATGATGGTGCCGCGGCCGAACTGGGCCAGCGGTGCGCCCAGTGACCAGCGCATGGTCTGGCCGGGCAGGACATAGCCCACCAGCCCGTTCAATGCGGTCTTGGTCGTGCCGTCGACCCGATGCTGCAGGTCGGCGACCTGGGCGTGCCCATTGCCGGTGTTGCTGATCTGGATCTGCGCAGTGCCGTCGCTGCCGGCGATCACCTGCGTGTTCAAGGTCGGCGCGGATTCGGTCCTGCCCGGCGGCAGCAGGAAGATCGGCACCGAGTAGCGCAGCACGAACTGCATGCCCTTGCGATCGGCATCGGCATTGGGCAATTCGTCGACGATGATGCGGTAGCAGGCTTCCTCGCTGGTGGGCGCGGGCCCGGCGCGAATGACCCGGATCAGCTGGCGCTCGCCGGCGGCCAGCGTGCGCATCGGCGGGCTGATCAGCAGTTCCTGGGTCGGGTCCAGCTGATCCTTGCCGTCGCGCTGGGTCCAGCGATAGGCCCGGGTCTGTACCTGCACCGGCGCGCTGCCGCTGTTGCTCAGCCACAGCCCGTCGGCGGACTGCTGCGCGTTCAGCGTCAGCGAGGTCGGTGCCAGCTGCAGGCTGGCCGCATGGGCCGGTTGCAGCGGCCAGCCGCTGCCAAGCGCCAGCATCAGTGCCAGCCCGGCCGTGACCAGCCGGCCCGGCATCCGGTAGGACAGGGGGTGGTGCAATGGCATGCGCGCGCTCAATAGACGATCGTGGCGGTGATGGTGTCTTGGTAGGTACCGGTGGCGGGATTGTTGGCCGACGGGTTGGTCACGCGGCCGTAGACCGGATAGACCTGGTTGATGCCGGTGGCGGTGCGGCTCAGCGTATTGGTGCCGGTGGTGCTGCCCCAGACCGTGCTGCGGCCCAGATCCTGGTACAGCTGGTAGGCGATGAAGTTGTTGGTGGTGACCAGCGCATCGGTGTTCTTCATGCGGCGGGTGGTGACGTCGTTGGCGGTGCCGGCATTGCTGCCCGCGCTCAACGCAATGTTGTAGGGGGTCAGCGCGGTGCACTGTGCGGTCACGCTGCCGTTGGCGTCGGCATTGGCGGTGGAGGTGGACAACACCGAGCCGAAGTCGACGTCCGTCGCGGAAGCGGCGGTGATGGTGCAGGCCTTGGTGACGGCGATCTTGACGTTGAATGTGGTGGTATCTGCTGCAGTGGCAGCGCCAATGGTCGAGAGCAGGCCAAGGGACAGCAGGACAGGGCGGACAGTACGCATGGACATTTCCTTGACCGGTCTGGTCATTGGTGACGCGACGACTCGTCGCCCCTGACCCAATGCATCAGCCATGCCAAAGATTACCCTGAATGATTTGGCTATCTCACTGTTTAACCTCAGGGTTTTTCCCGAAAGTGCGATGTCTCTCGGATGACTCCGCTGACAGGCTTTTTGACGCGCGCGGTAGTGCGTCACACATGAATACGTGGCGCCGCCAGTTTCCTGCTGCCCCGTCCGTTTCTGTGGTTCTGCCTCCGCAGCGCAAAAACGCGCGCGCAGGCCGTTCAGATTCAGCCCGAATCGGCGATAATCGTGGCCATGAGCGTCAATCTGAAAACCAAAGAAGAAATCGAACTGATGCGCGTCGCCGGCCGTTTGGCCGCCGAGGTGCTCGATGTCGTGGCTCCGTACGTGCAGGCGGGCGTGACCACGGCCGAGCTGGACCGCATCTGCCATGACCACATCGTCAACGTGCAGGGCACCATTCCTGCCAATGTCGGCTATCGCGGCTTTCCCAAGAGCGTGTGCACCTCGGTCAACAACGTGATCTGTCACGGCATCCCGAGCGCGGCCAAGGTCCTGAAGGACGGCGACATCGTCAATATCGATGTCACCGTCATCAAGGATGGCTGGCACGGCGACACCAGCCGCATGTACTACGTCGGCACGCCATCGGTGATGGCCAAGCGGCTGGTGGAAACCACCTACGAAGCGATGTGGCGCGGCATCCGCGCGGTCAAGCCGGGCGCGACGCTGGGCGATGTCGGTCACGCGATCCAGAAGTTTGCCGAGGCCGAGCGCTTCAGCGTGGTGCGCGACTACTGCGGCCACGGCATCGGCAAGGTCTACCACGACGAGCCGCAGGTGATGCATTACGGCCGCCCCGGCGAAGGTCTGGTGCTCAAGCCCGGCATGACCTTCACCATCGAACCGATGATCAACGAAGGCACCTACCACCATAAGACCCTGCCGGACGGCTGGACCGTGGTGACCAAGGACCGCAAGTTGTCCGCCCAGTGGGAACACATGGTCGCGGTGACCGAAGACGGCGTGGATGTGCTGACGCTGTCGCCGAACGCTCCCGCGCCGGTATGACGGCCACGCCGGCGGACCGACCCGACCCGGGTGCCGCCGGCGATGCCGAGTGGGCCGCGCAGGCGCGCCCGCTGCTGGTGCACGCCGACATGCGGCTGTGCAAGCGCTTCGACCAGGGCGAGCCGATCGAGCGCCTGGTGGCCTTGCGCGCACGCGCGGTCGATCAATTGATGCGCAATGCGTGGACGCGCTGCATCCCGGCCGATGCCGAACTGTCGTTGCATGCGGTCGGTGGCTACGGGCGCGGCGAACTGTTCCCGCGGTCGGACGTGGATGTGCTGGTGCTGGGCGAGACCGGCGTGCAGCAACAGCACGAGCAGGCCCTGGCGCGGTTGTTTGCCTTGCTGTGGGATGTGGGCCTGCCGATCAGCCACGCGGTGCGCTCGCCGGCGCAATGCACCGCCGCGGCCGCCGACCAGACAGTGCTGACCGCCTTGATCGAGTCGCGCCCGCTGGTGGCCGGCAGCCAGGCGCGTGCGGCCCTGGCGGCCGCGATTTCGCCGCAACAGGTCTGGCCGGCGCGCGAATTCTTCCAGGCCAAGCGCGAAGAGCTGCTGGCGCGGCACCAGCGCTTCGGCGATACCGCCGACAATCTCGAACCGGATATCAAGGACGGCCCCGGTGGTCTGCGCGACCTGCAGACACTGGGCTGGATGGCGCTGCGCGCGTTCGGGGTCAAGGATCTGGAAGCGCTGGTCGGGCTCGGCCATGTCGGCTTCGACGAAGCCGCAGCGCTGCGGCGCGAGCGCGAGGAGCTGGCGCGCTTGCGCTTCGGCCTGCATCTGGTCGCCAAACGGCCGGAAGAGCGGCTGGGGTTCGATTACCAGAAGACGCTTGCCCAGCGGCTGGGCTTTGCCGACGACCCGGAGAGCCTGGGCGTGGAAAAGATGATGCAGCGCTTCTACCGCAGCGCTGCGTTGATCCGCCGCATCAGTGACCGCTTGCTGCAGCGCTTCGAAGAACAATTCGATGGCGAAGCGGTGCCGGAGCCGCTCGGCGAGGGCTTCAGCCTGCGCCGCGGCTATCTGGCCGCGGATGCGGAGGACTGGCCGGCCGGCGATGTGCTGCAGGTCTTTGCGCTGTTTGCGCAGTGGGCGGCGCACCGCGAGGTGCGTGGGCTGCATTCGCTGACGGCGCGCGCGCTGGCCGAGGTGCTGCGCGAGTTGCCGGCCTACGACGTGGCCGGTGCGACTGCGCGCGACCGCTTCATGGCGTTGCTGCGCGGCCCGCGGGCGGTGGAGTCGCTCAACCGCATGGCGCGCCTGGGCGTGCTGGGCCAGTGGATCCCGGCATTCGCCAGCGTGTCCGGGCGCATGCAGTTCGACCTGTTCCATGTCTACACGGTGGACCAGCACACCTTGATGGTGCTGCGGAACATCGCGTTATTCGCCGCCGGTCGCGCCGACGAGCGTTTTTCGATCACCCACGAAGTCTGGCCGCGCCTGCGCAAGCCGGAATTGCTGCTGCTGGCCGGGCTGTTCCACGATATCGCCAAGGGCCGTGGCGGCGACCATTCCGAGCTGGGCGCGGTGGATGCGCGCGCGTTCTGCCAGGCGCACCGGCTCAGCGACGGCGATACCGCGCTGGTGGCCTGGCTGGTGGAGCAGCACCTGCGCATGTCGGTGACCGCGCAGAAGCAGGACATCTCCGACCCGGAGGTGATCCACCGTTTCGCCACCCTGGTCGGCACGCGCGAGCGCCTGGACTACCTGTACCTGCTGACCTGCGCCGACATCGCCGGCACCAGCCCCAAGCTGTGGAACGCGTGGAAGGACCGGCTGCTGGCCGACCTGTACTTCGCCGCGCGGCGCGCGCTGCGCGAGGGCCTGGAACATCCGCCGCCGCGCGAAGAGCGCCTGCGCGAAGCGCGCGAGTCCGCACGCGCGTTGATGCAGGCGCAAGGCCACGACGATGCCACCATCGACCGCCAGTTTGCCGGCATGCCGGATGAAAACTTCCTGCGCTTCCGTCCCGAGCAACTGGCCTGGCAGGCGGTCTCGCTGATCGAAGTGCAGATCGGGCAGACCCTGGTCAAGGCGCGTCGCGCGGTGCCGGACAACGACGCGCTGGAAGTGTTCGTGTATTCGCCCGATCGCGATGGCCTGTTCTCGGCGATCGTCGCCACGCTGGATCGCAAGGGCTATGGCATCCATCGCGCCCGCGTGCTGGATGCGCCGCACGATGCGATCCTCGACGTGTTCGAGGTGCTGCCGCAGGACAGCTCCGCCGATGGCGACCCGCAGCGTCTGGCTGCGGCCTTGCGCCAGGTGCTGGCCGGCGACCTGCACAAGGTGCGGCCCTCGCGGCGGGCGGTGCCGCGCCAGCTGCGCCACTTCCGCTTTGCGCCGCGCGTGGAATTCAGCGAAAGCGCCGGTGGCCGCCGTACCCGCATCAGCCTGGTGGCGCCTGATCGCCCCGGCTTGCTGGCCGATGTGGCCAATGTGCTGCGCCTGCAACACCTGCGTGTGCACGATGCGCGCATCGCCACCTTCGGCGAGCGTGCCGAAGACCAGTTCCAGATCACCGACGAGCACGACCGCCCGTTGCCCGAATCCGCACGGCAGGCGCTGCGCGATGCGCTGTGCGCCTGCCTCGATCCCACCTAAGTAGTCCGTCAGTCCGTTCGGAGACCCCCATGGCCACCAGCAAGAAGACCGCGCGCAAGCAGGGCGCGACCACCACCAGCGCAGCGCCCAAGCGCGCCACGCGCGACAGCGGCAAGGCGCGTCAGGCACCGGCTGTCGACAAGACCAAGGTCACCGCGGCGGCCGGCAAGGCCGTTGGCGCCGGCAAACGTGTCGTCAAGAAAAGCGTTGCCAAGAAAAGCGCGGCCAAGCCGGCCGCCAGTGCGGCCCCGCGCGTGGCCAAGCAGCCGACCAGCGTGGTGTCGGCACCAGCTGCCAAGAAGGCTGCCGCTGCAAAGAAACTGCCGATCGCCGAAAAGGCGGTGCAGGGTGCTGCAACGCAGGTGGGCAATGACGAACTCAGGTTCGGCATCGAGAGTGCGTTCGAGCGCCGCGCCAGCCTGACCGTCGATGAGATCGACGGCTCCACCCGCGCCATCGTCACCCGCGTCATCGACGGCCTGGAGCGCGGCGAGTTCCGCGTTGCCGAGCCGGACGGGAAGGGCGGCTGGACCGTCAACGAATGGTTGAAGAAAGCCGTGCTGCTGTATTTCCGCGTCAACGAGATGGCGGTGATCGACGCGCAGCCGGCGCCGTTCTGGGACAAGGTGGAGTCGCGTTTTGCCGGCTTCGGCGAGGCCGAGTTCCGCAAGGCCGGCGTGCGCGTGGTGCCGGGCGCGGTGGCGCGGCGCGGCAGCTACTTCGGCAAGGACGTGGTGCTGATGCCGAGCTTCACCAACATCGGCGCCTATGTGGGCGAAGGCACCATGGTCGATACCTGGGCCACGGTGGGGTCGTGCGCGCAGATCGGCGCGCATTGCCACCTGTCCGGTGGCGCCGGCATCGGCGGCGTGCTCGAACCGCTGCAGGCCAGCCCGACCATCATCGAAGATCATTGCTTCATCGGTGCGCGTTCGGAAGTGGTCGAAGGCGTGGTGATCGGTCACCACAGCGTGATCGGCATGGGCGTGTTCATTGGCCAGAGCACGCGCATCTACAACCGCGCCACCGGCGAGATTTCCTACGGTTACGTGCCGCCTTACAGCGTGGTGGTGTCCGGCCAGCTGCCGTCGAAGGACGGCTCGCACTCGCTGTATTGCGCGGTGATCGTCAAGCAGGTGGATGCCAAGACGCGCAGCAAGACCAGCGTCAACGAGCTGCTGCGCGGTCTGGCCGATTGAGTAGCGCGCAGCCGGTGCTCGGCGCCATGCTGTCGCGTCCGGCCAGTGGCTGGATCCGTTGGGGCATCCCGGCCATGTGGTTGGGATGGGTGGCGCTCTACGTGGCCGGCGCGCTGGTGCGCGATGGCGTGCCGCAGCAGCTGGAGGTCCTGCGTTGGCTGGCGCCTGCACTGGTGGTGCTGATGACGCTGCGTCTGGCATGGGCATCCACCCGCTGGGCGCAGGTCGGCGATGCACTGGTGATCGTCCAGCATGGACGCTCGCAGCGCGTGGATCTTGCCGAGTTGCGCTCGGTCGATGCCGCATGGCTGATTCCGCCACGGCGGATGGCGCTGAGATTCCACGGCACACGCGCCGATGTGCTGTTCCTGCCCGCACACGGGCAGGAACACGATCAACTGGTAACCACCCTGTTGGCGCGTGCAAACGCGCGCCGCGGGGTCGAGAAGGAGACGAAATGACCACGCTCTACGGATTGAAGAACTGCGACACCTGCAAGAAGGCGACCAGGTGGCTGGACCGCTTCGGCGTGGCCTACACCTTCGTCGACTACCGCGAGCACCTACCCGCGCCAGAGACGCTGCTGGATTGGGCCGGCAAGGCCGGCGGATTCGAGGCGATGATCAACAAGTCCTCGATCACCTGGCGGCAGCTGCCCGACAACAAGAAGACGCCGGGTTCGGACGCCGAATGGAAGCTGCTGCTGCGCGAATACCCGCAATTGATCCGCCGCCCGGTGGTGGTGAGCGACGATGGTGCGTTCAGTCAGGGCTTCTCCGACAACGGCTTCAAGGCCAGGTTCAACATCGCCTGACGGCGCCATCGCGTCATCGGCTCGCGCACATGTGGGCGTGGCGGGCGCGTGGAAGGCAGGCTGCCTGCTGCTGCGACGGCCCGGGTGCATCTTTTTATCGGAAGGACGAGCATGACCAGTGACGTACTGCAACTGACCTGTGAGCTGATCGCACGCGCCTCGGTGACACCGGACGATGCCGGCTGCCAGGTGCTGATTGCGCAACGCCTGGAGGCCGCCGGATTCACTTGCGAGCATTTGCGCCTGGGCGAGGTCGACAATCTGTGGGCCACGCATGGCAGCGGTGCGCCGGTGCTGGTGCTGCTCGGCCACACCGATGTGGTGCCGCCCGGACCGCGCGAGGCGTGGACCAGCGATCCGTTCGATCCGCAGATCCGCGATGGTGTGCTGTACGGGCGCGGCACGGCCGACATGAAGGGCAGCGTGGCCGCCTTCGCGGTCGCCGCCGAACAGGTCGTCGCCGCCCATCCGCAGCACGCCGGTACGCTGGCGGTGTTGCTGACTTCCGATGAGGAAGGCGATGCCATCGATGGCGTGCGGCGCGTGGCCGAGCTGTTGCGCACGCGCGGGCAGGCGATCGACTGGTGCATCACCGGCGAGCCGTCATCCACCGAACGGCTGGGCGACCTGCTGCGCGTGGGCCGCCGCGGCAGTCTGTCCGGCACGCTGACGGTGAAAGGCGTGCAGGGGCATGTGGCGTATCCGCACAAGGCGCGCAATCCGATCCATCTGGCCGCGCCGGCATTGGCCGAGCTGGTGGCACGGCAGTGGGACGAGGGCTTCGAGAGTTTTCCGCCGACCAGCCTGCAAATTTCCAACATCCATGCCGGCACCGGCGCCAATAACGTGATTCCGGGCGAGCTGCAGGTGGCCTTCAATCTGCGCTACACCCCGCTGTGGGATGCGCCACGGCTGGAAGCGGAGATCGTCGCATTGCTGGATCGCCACAGGCTGGACTATGCGCTGCGCTGGCATCGCAGCGGCGAGCCGTTCTATACCCCGGAAGGGCGCCTGCGCAGCGTCGCACGTGTGGTGCTGGGCCAGTTTGCCGGCGCGCCGCCGGAGGAAAGCACCGGCGGCGGCACCTCCGATGCACGCTTCATTGCACCGTTAGGCGCGCAATGCATCGAAGTCGGTCCGGTCAACGCCAGCATCCATCAGGTCGACGAGCATGTGCGCGTGGCCGATCTGCAGGCCTTGCCGGCGCTGTACCGCAGCCTGATCGAGCGGCTGCTGGTCGACTGAACTGCCTGGCTGCCGCCCTCGTTGCCGCTGAAACAGTTGCGCCCGCGAAAACGAACGGTTAGCGTCGGCCACATGGTCTTCCAGCGCGCCAAGCTCAATAACGCCAACCGCAACAATCTGCGCGCGAACAATCGTGCGCGGCCGATGCGGGTCTGCGACTAGGCGACGTCCACCAAACGCCCAGGAATCAGAGAACCCGCATCGGCCGATGCGGGTTTTTTTATGGGCGTCACTTCCTGCAGCACGCTCTTCCACCGGCCGCCAACCCCCGCAGTTTCATCCAGGAGTGTTTCCATGTGTTCCATCTTCGGTATTTTCGGCCTGCAACCCGGTGACGATCTGCAGGCTTTGCGCCGGCAGGCACTGGAATGTTCGCAGCGGCAGCGCCATCGCGGACCCGACTGGAGCGGGGTGTATGTCGACACCGGCGCGATCCTGGTGCACGAGCGCCTGGCCATCGTCGACCCGGCCGGCGGCTCGCAGCCCTTGTTATCCGACGATGGCGAGCTTGCGCTGGCAGTGAATGGCGAGATCTACAACCATCGCGAGCTCAAGCAGGAACTGGTGCAGCCGTACGCCTTCCAGACCGGCTCCGATTGCGAGGTGATCAACGCGCTGTACCGCGAGGATGCGCCGGCCTCCTACCTCAACCGCCTCAACGGCATCTTCGCGTTCGCGCTATGGGACAAGGCAGCCGGGCGGGTGATCATTGCGCGCGATCCGATCGGCGTGGTGCCGCTGTACTGGGGCCACGATCGCGAGGGCCGGCTGCGGGTGGCCTCGGAACTGAAGTCGCTGGTGGACGATTGCGCCGATGCGGCGCAGTTCCCGCAGGGTCACTGGTACGACAGCGCCACCGGCGCATTGAGTCGCTATTACGAGCGTGCCTGGCGTGAATACGCCGAGGTGGAAGGCGTGCAGGTGCAGTTGCAGGAATTGCGCGAGGCCTTCGAGCGCGCGGTGCATCGTCAATTGATGACCGATGTGCCGTATGGCGTGCTGCTGTCCGGTGGGCTGGATTCTTCGCTGGTCGCCGCGGTCGCTGCACGCTACGCGCGACATCGCATCGAAGAGAACGACACTACCGAAGCCTGGTGGCCGCGCCTGCATTCGTTCGCGATCGGCTTGAAAGGCTCGCCGGACCTGGCCGCTGCCGAAGTCGCCGCCGCCGCACTGGGCACCGTGCATCACGGCTTCGAGTACAGCTTCGAAGAAGGCCTGGATGCGCTGCCCGAGGTGATCCGCCATATCGAGACCTACGACGTCACCACCATTCGCGCGTCCACGCCGATGTTCCTGCTGGCGCGCCGCATCAAGGCGATGGGCGTGAAGATGGTGCTGTCGGGCGAAGGCAGCGACGAGATCTTCGGCGGCTATCTGTATTTCCACAAGGCACCGAACGCGCGCGAATTCCACGAGGAGCTGGTACGCAAGCTGGATGCGCTCAACAACTACGATTGCCTGCGCGCCAACAAGTCGATGATGGCCTGGGGCGTGGAGCCGCGCGTGCCGTTCCTGGATCGCGAGTTCCTGGACGTGGCCATGCGCATGGACGCCAGCTTCAAGATGATCGACAAGACCAGTAGCGGCGCCACGCGGATGGAAAAAGGCGTGTTGCGCGAGGCGTTTGCCGGGTATCTGCCCGAATCCATCCTGTGGCGGCAGAAGGAGCAGTTCAGCGATGGCGTGGGCTATGGCTGGATCGATGGACTCAAGGCACATGCCGCCGCGCAGGTGAGCGACCGCGAGCTGGCTGCCGCCTCCAGGCGTTTTCCGGTCAATCCGCCGCAGACCAAGGAAGCGTATTTCTATCGCACGCTGTTCGAACAGTTCTTCCCCAGCCAGGCGGCCGCGGAGACGGTGCCGGGCGGCAAGTCGATCGCGTGTTCGTCGCCGACCGCGATCGCCTGGGATGCCAGCTTTGCCGCGATGGCCGACCCATCCGGCCGTGCGATTGCCGGCGTGCACGAACAGGCGTTGGCGTCGTAACGCTGCTGCGCTCACTCGTGGCGCACGCAGTAGCCGTAGCGCTGCGGCTCGATATCCACACCGGCCACATCGGCCTGGTTGTTGCGCCACAGGTTCGGCTTGAAGTCGGCCGCAGTGCAGTTGGCAGCGCGGTCCACGCCGATGGTGTAGGTAAACGGCGTATTGGAGAAGCGGTTGTTCTCGAACACGTTGTCCTGGCTCATGCTGTTGTCCCAGCACAGGATTTCCGGTGTGCGGTAGCGGATGGCGCAGGCCAGGAACACACCGGCGACCTTGTTGCCGTCGAACTGATTGTTGCTGAAGCGGTTGCGGCGCGCGTCGGACAGATAGATGCCCTGGCTGCCGTTGCGCTCGAAGCGGTTGTTGCGGATCTCGCTGTCTTCCAGATGTTCGGTGGTCAGGCCTGCGGCCACGTTGTCGTGGATGTAGTTGTTGACCATCGTGACCTTGGCGGTGCGGTTGAACGACACCCCGTCCCAGATCGCGCCGGAGACATCATTGTTTTCGATGGTGATCTCGCGCGTGTCGTACTCGCTCAGCAGGCAGGCGCTGCGGCACTTGTTGACCTGCAGGCCGGCCAGGCGAATCCCCTGGCCGGAACGCACGACCACCGCGCTATTGCTCAGGTACGGGCGCTCGGGCATGAATTCCTTGTCGCCGGTGCTGGCGACGATCTGCATGTCCTCGATGCTGACATTGCGGATCACGCCGGTAGGCTGCTGGTTTTCATAGTCGCCGACCACCAGCGCCGGTTGCTGCACGCCATCGGCCATGCGCAGCACCGTGGTCGGACCCGTGCCACGCAGGGTGAGATTGCCGCGATGGATCGAGACCAGGCCATTGAGCGGAAATTCGCCTTTTTCCAGGCACAACACCGCACGCGTATCGCTTTGCGGAAGCTTGTCGATGGCTTTTTGCAGATCCTGCCCGGGGCGCAGCTTGGCGGTGCAGGCCGCGACCGGCGCGTCCGGTGGGCCGGACTTGGCGGGCGGCGCTGCCGAGCAGGCAGTGGCAACGAGCAGGGGCAACAGGGCGGAAACGGAGCGGGCAAGCTGAGGCATGCGGATTCCGGTCAGTGGGGGGAAGAGGGCGATCGTGTGGAAACACTTCCAGATCGCGACGGCCTCTAGTGTGTCCCACCGGACGTTAAAGTCTGGCTGATTCCGGCCGGCCTGATTCGGCGCAGGTTCATTGCACTGTCGTGGTCGAGGCTGCAATCGTGCATGCGGTGGCCGACGAACGTCACACTTGGGCAACGTTCGAGACCTGCACAGACGCGTGCTCGCCCTGCTCAGAAATCGTAAGCCAGCTGCGCGTAGATGCGGCGCGGTTCGCCAGGAAAGTGGCCGGTGCGCTCAGTGAACCCGCTGACGGCGTACACCTTATCGAACAGGTTCTTGACGTTGACCTGCAGCTTCCAGGCATCCCACTGCGTCTGCCAGCTGATGTCGAAGATGGCATACGGCTTGACGCGCTGGCCTTCCAGGCTGACCCGCTCGCCCACGTAGTCGGCACCGAAGGCAATTGCCGAGTTCCAGGCCGGCAGGTCGTAGCGCGTCCACAGGCCGAAGGTGTTGCGCGGTGCATTGGCGAAGCGGTCGCCGGACGCGTTGGTGATGCCGTTGGTGCCCGCATCCAGCACGCGTGCATCGTTGTAGGCGTAGGTCAGGTTGAGCACCCAACGCTCGGTGAGGTCGGCCAGCAGATCCACTTCCAGGCCTTCGCTGCGCACCAGGCCGAGCGCGGCGAGTTGATTGACCCCAGCGACGACGCTGCCGTCGGCCTGCACGATGTTGCTGCGTTCGATGCGATACAGCGCGGTGTTGAGCGTCAGCCCGCCGTCGTTGAGCGCGGTCTTCAGGCCTACTTCCCACTGCGTGCTGCGCTCGGGATCGAACGGGCCACCGACGCTGCTGTCCTGATTGGCCGCATCCTGCGGCAGGAAGCCGCTGGCATAACTGGCGTACGCGTTGACGCCATCGCGCAGCACGAACGTGCTGCCCACACGCCAGCTGAGATCGTTGCCGGTGACGCGCGAGCCGTCCAGCCGGTTGTCGTCCTTGAAGCCGTCCCAACGCAGTCCGGCCATCGCAAACCAGCGCGGCGTCAGCGTGAGTTCGTCCTGCAGATACGCGCCGTAGCGCTGGCTGCGCGTGCTGGTGGCGCGCCAGGGCAGGCTGTCCAGAGCGTAGTCGTAAAAGCCGCTGCGCCCGTACACGGGGTTGAACAGATCGATACCCGGCACCGGCCCGCGCACGCGGCCGGTGTCGGCGGTGTTGGCGGTCTGCGCGCGGAAATCCGCATCCAGCCGATAGTAGTCCGCGCCCATCAGCAGCTTGTGCTCGATCGCGCCGATGCGGGTGCGGAACACGGCGTTGACGTTGCTGGAGATCGCATCGTTGTCGCGGAACTGGTTGCGCAACTGCCGCGTCATCCATTCGGCGGTGCCGTCGCCATCGCGGTCGATCAGGCCCATCGGCTCGTGATAGATCTGATGCTCGTCGTTCTTGAACCAGCGCAGCGCCATGTCCACGTCCCACGCATCCGACGGCGCAAAGCGGTACTGCGCGAATGCGACCTTGGCGCGCATGTCGAGGAAATCGGTGGGTTCGTTGTGGTTCCAGCGCCGGTCGGTAAGGAAGTTGCCGTCGTCATCCACCGGCACGCCACGCAGGCGATTGCCGCCCAGGTTCTGGGTGATGTCGGTGTACTGCAAGGTGAGCTCGCCGGTCTGGCCGATATCGAACGCCACCGACGCATCGCCGATCTGGCTCTGGCTATCGGTGTTGCGGCGAAAACCGTCCTCGCCATCGGCATAGGCGCCGATGCGGTAGCGAATGCGTCCGTCGTCGCGTGCCGGCCCGGTAGCTTCGAACGAGGCGGCTCCGAAGGATTGATTGCCCGCCTGCAGCTCCACCCGACGCGCGGCCTGATGGCCGGGCTTGCGGGTGACGTAATTGATGACGCCGCCGGGTTCGCCGCCACCGTACAGCGCACCGGCCGGACCCTTGAGCACTTCCACGCGTTCGATATTGAACAACTGCGGCACCGAGAAGCCGGCATACGGATCGCCGCGCAATCCGTCGTACAGCACGTTTTCCTGGCGGAATCCGCGCAGGGTGACGCCGGCATAGCTGAAGAAGCTGATGCCGCTGATGCTGCGATACAGGTCGGTGATCTGGCGTGCGGCCTGGTCGTCGATCAGTTCGCGCGGCAGTACCTGGACCGACTGCGGCACCAGCGCCAACGGCGTGTCGGTGCGTGTGGCCACTGCGGCGTCGTCGGATTTGTACAGTGTCTGCGCACGGCCGACGACCTCGACGCCATCCAGGTCGGTGACGGTTGCCGAGGTGCTGCCGTGTTGTTGAGCGAAGGCGCGGGGCGAAGGCAGAGCGAAGGCGGCGGCGAGCGCGGTGACAAGGAGCGTGGGGCGCATTGGTCACTAATGGGAATGGTTATCAAATGCATCTTAGCATGTTGTGCTCGCTTGATTGCGCAGGTCGGCGGGTGGGCGTTGCGGCACAGACTGCGGCGTGCGCGTGCGCGTGCGCATGCGAGGTGCGCGGCGCCGCATGCGGCATGCGAGGCGCGAGCTGCGGTCTGAGATCTGCGAGTACCGGGACGCGCAATGCCCTCGGTCGCACGGCGTGTGCCCGTACCCTCACCCGGACCCCTTTCCCGACGAGAGGGGTTCGCGGCTGTCCTACTCCCTCCCGGAGATGTGCTCGCGGCTGTCCTTCTCCCTTCCCGGAGAGGTGCTCGTGGCTGTCCTTCTCCCTTCCCGGAGAGGTGCTCGCGGCTGTCCTTCTCCCCTCCCGGAGAGGTGCTCGTCGCTGTCCTTCTCCCTCCGGGAGAAGGTGCCCGAAGGGCGGATGAGGGCCCGCGCGAAGCCTCGTGCCTACTTCGGCTGCAGTTGCAGCGTGTAGCGGGTAGCGGTCGGCAGGAAGGGGGTCGGCCGCCCGTGCACCCAATCCTCGTGCCCCGCGCCCCAGAACGGCGACAACGGATGTCCGCTCTGGCCGCCCGGCATGTGCACGATGCCGTCCTGCTCGTGGCCGGGCGACACCACCATGCGTTCGGAGGCGCCGAAGGCCGGGCCTTGCACGCGCGGCATGTCGCGATCGCCGGGAAGCTGGTCGGGCGGCATGCACAGCCAGCGCCTGGCAAGCGCAGGCAATGCCCGCGCGATCGGGTGACAGATGGCAGCGGTGTTGCGTTCGCCCCAGCTGCGTTCACTCAAGGGGCTATCCGGCGAGGCGCCGTCCTGCGCAGCGAGCTCCGCCTGCGCGTTGCGTGCCGCTTCGGCAAGCAACTGGTCCCAGTTCGCATAGGTCGGCGGCAGCAGATGCGCCGGGCGTTGCTGCAGCAACGGCCAGACGATGCCTTCCAGTTGCGCGCGACGCGGCGGTAAAAAGTCCTTGCCAAGCGCGGCTTTTGCCGGGGCCAGCAGGCCGGCTTCCACTGCGTCGATGGTCATGCCGCGAAAGCCGCGCACGATGCGATAGCTGGCCGAGCGGGTGGAGGCGTGCCCGTCCCACTGCCGTGTGGCGGCTTCGATCTGCTGCAAGGCCGGGTCCTGGCTGTGTTCGACCACGCTGCGCAACAACTGCCACCAGCGCGTGAGCAGCACGGCGCGATCGTCGAGCTGGATGGCGAGCAGATCCAGCTCGTTGAAACGCTGCCTGGCGAACAAGTCGTCGCGGATCTGCTGCGCTCGCGCGCCCAGGTCGTAGCCGGCATTGCCGAGCGTGGCCAATTGCTGCGCATCGACGACGCGGCTGTTGGCGGTCCAGAGCCGGTGCGAGGGGGGATCGATCAGCGCAGGGGCGGCGTCGCTGCGCACCGGCCAGGGCAGGCAGCCGGTCGGCGCGGGTGCCGAGGCTGTGATGACCGCAACCGACGGCAACGCCGCGTCCGCGTGCTGCGCCGAACCCGCCAGTTCGGCGATGCCGCTCGGGCCACACCCGGCATTGCGCACCGGGCGCGCGCCGATCAACCGCCAGGCGATGCGCCCGCTGCGATCGGCCAGCAACAGATTCTGTGCCGGAATGCCCGAACGATCCGCCACCGCAAAGGCGGCCTGCAGATCGGCCGCGGTGCTCATCTGCGCAAAGTCCAGGCGGATCGCGCCGGGCAGCTGCGCGGCCCAGCGCAGCGCCAGCACGCTGCCATCGGGGTTGTCGTGCAGGATCGGTCCCCACGCGCTCTCGCGGACCGCAAAACGCACCGGTGCGGCGCCGGCCACGCGAATCGTTTCGACATGGGTGGTGAGCGCCTGCGGATGGCCCGGCGTGGCCGGCGCAATCCGCGCGAAGTCGGCGGTGTCGATATAGCTGTTGGTGAAGGCCCAGGCCACATGCCCATTGCTGCCGACCACCACCGCCGGCAAACCGGGCAGGGTGAAGCCGGTGACATCCACCTTGCCGTCGGGCGCACTGGCGTCCGGGTAACGCAGGCGTGCACGGAACCAGATGTTGGGCGCGCGCAGGCCCAGGTGCATGTCGTCGGCGACGATGGCGCGGCCGTCGCTGGTGAGGCTGCCGTCCACGGCGAAGTTGTTGCTGCCCGGCGTCGGCGGCTCGGCGCCGGGCGCGGCGGCCGGATGCGGCAGGCGGCGCAGGTCCAGTGCGGCGGCATCGGGCAGCACGGCATCGCCTTGCGCGGCGCCGAGCAGCGGGGCATCCCAGCTGGAACCTTGATGATCGAGCAAGGCCGCCAGCGCCGCCGGCACCACCGCGCGGATGCGTGCGGCTGCCAGTTCGGTCTGGTTGTCGTTGTCCTGCAGGTCGGCATACATCGCCATGCCGGTGAGGATGGAATCGTCCAGCGTCCACGGCCGCGGCGTCTGCCGCAGCAACAGGTACGGCCACGGGCGCACGCGCAGGGCGGCCAGCCCGGCATTGACGCCCTCGGTATAGGCCTGCAGCGCCGCGCGCTGGCTACCGGCGGCGATATCCAGGCTGGCCTGCACGCGGGCGCGCAGCCGGTGCACGCGATTGCGCTTGTCCAGGTCCAGCGCCGCGGCGCCGAACAGCTCGGACAACTCGCCGGCCGGTGCGCGGCGCATCAGGTCCATCTCGAAGTAGCGCTCCTGCGCATGCACATAGCCGAGTGCGCGCATGGCATCGACCTGGCTGGCCGCATCGATGGTGACCACGCCGCGCCGGTCGCGTTGCACGCTGACCGGTGCCGCCAGGCCCGTCAGTGCGCTGTTGCCGTCCAGCTGCGGCAGGCTGCCACGCATCAGCAGGTACACGGCCAACAGGGCCGCCACGGCCAATACCACGATTGCCAGCAGCAGCCGGCCCAGCCATTTGCGCATTGTTGTCGGGTCCTTGAGTTCGATCACAGTGTGGCCGCCGGTCATGACCGTGGCGGGTCTGGCCGCAAGCGCAACTGAAAGTGATTCCGATTAGATCATTGCCCGGCGGGTTAGGGCACCATGCGCGCATTGCGTCGCTGGAGCACATCATGAAAGGCCATCCCGAAGTCGTCGACTACCTCAAACAGCTGCTGCGCGGCGAACTGGCGGCACGCGACCAGTATTTCCTGCACTCGCGCCGTTACGAGGACCAGGGCCTGATGGCGCTGTACGAGCGCATCAACCACGAAATGGAAGAGGAGACCGAGCACGCCGACGCGTTGCTGCGGCGCATCCTGTTCCTGGAAGGCGACCCGGACATGCGGCCGGCCGAGTTTGCGCCCGGCAAGACCGTGGTGGAAATGCTCGAGCGCGATCTGGTCGTGGAATACGAAGTCCGCGCCAATCTCGCCGCCGGCATGAAGCTGTGCGAAGAGCACGGCGATTACGTCAGCCGCGACATCCTGCTCAAGCAGCTGCAGGACACCGAGGAAGACCACGCCTGGTGGCTGGAGCAGCAGCTCGGCCTGATCAAGCGCATCGGTGTGGAGCTGTATCAGACCTCGAAGATCGACAAGGGGCATGTCGCCGGCTGAGCCCGGTGACTGGCGCTGCGCAGCCGCCGAGCGGGCGCAGCGCAGGTATGCAGCCGCGGGTGCCGGGTTGTGCTGTGCATTGCCATTGCCGCGGTCTGGGCCGGCTGCCGGCTGTCTACTGCAGCATGCCGCCTGGCGCGTCACACTGTTCGGCAACATCGCTGCGTGGCGCAATGCCGCGCAGTTGGTGATCGGCTCGCAAGGCGCCGATCGTGCGGCGCATGCGGCGGCCGACTGCCGTGAATGCATGGTCCGGCTACGAGGGAGCGGTTGCCAGGGACAATCAGTTGCGTTGCAGGCGATACACGCCGGTCGACAGGGCAGTGACGCCGTCGGCACGGAAGCGCGGCTCCTGGTCGAGGATGTCGCGGTGTTCCAGTTGCTGCACCTGCCATTGCGTGCCGAACAGGGCGTGCACCTCGGCAGCGTCCACCGAAAACGGCGGGCCGGCCTTTTCGGCCTGCGGATAGTCCAGCGTGATCAACAGGCCGCGGCATCCCGCAGGCAGCTGCGCGTACACGCTGTGCAGATAGCGTTGGCGCAGGCCGGCAGGCAGGGCGATCAACGCGGCGCGGTCGTAGACGGCGCTGCAATCGGCCAGCATGCCGGGCTCCAGTGCAAATGCGTCGCCGCAGATGATTTCGATCGGGCCGACGATGAAGTGCTCGCCCGCGCGGCTGGTGTGTCGCTGCGGTTGCAGGCCGGCGTCATCGAAGAAGTGCGTCACCGCCAGCGGCGACAGCTCCACACCGAGCACGCGATGCCCCTGGGCGGCCAACCAGTGCAGGTCCAGCGTCTTGCCGCACAACGGCACCAGCACGCGGGCAGCCGTCGGCAATTGCAAGGCCGGCCAATGTTTTTGCAGCAGCGGCATCACCTCGTCCTGATGGAAGCCGGTCTGACCGTTCTGCCAGCGTTGCAACCAGAATGCTGTGTCCATGATGGTGTCTTGCCGGTTTGCGTTGACGAGTGACGTGTTGTCGGAATGACAGTGACACTGCAGATCGAAATGAGCCGCTCAGACCATACCGCACCACCGCGCGACATTTACTGCGCTTACCATGCACACCGACCCTCTCGACTGGTCCTTGCCCGCCCAGCGTCGCGTGACCTTACGCGGCATGGATGCCGAGTAAGAGCTTACAAGGACGTACTTGCGGCGTGTCCTGCGATGGTGGGCGGACAAGGGCACTGCAGCCAAGCCGCAGATCAGCCGCTCCACAACCGACGCATCCGCATCGTTCGCTCAACCTCTCAAGGCGATGCAGAGCTTGAGCCTCAGCGTAGCCTCGCCGTTGCAAACCAACCCGGCCGAGGGCGCGATGCCCTAAAGCCGGCAGCGTCCAGCTGGCGGTAGTCTTGTGGGTCGCCCAAGACCGCACGGCCAACGCGCCATCGCGCGGCGCGTCAGCGCATCACCGTTGCACTCCAACCCGTCGACCTTCTGCCGCGCCTCAGTAAATCGAGGCAGCGGCAGCGTCGAACGCGCGCGTCGGTGAACAGCCGTTACTGCACTTCCAACCCGTCCACCTTTTGCCAGCCACGCGGCAACAACGCCCCGCGACTCGCGCGCGCGCCCACATACACATCCAGGTCCTTGAACGACAGGCTCATGGTGCGTGCGCCGCTGCGTACCAGCAGCGTGTTGCCCGGTGCCACCGCCACCACCGCGACCACGCGCTCGGTGCCGAGCTTGGCCTTGGGGATGTCGATGATCTTGTTGCCTTTGCCCTTGTCCAGCTCGGGCACATCGCTGGCGGTCACCGCCAGCAGATTGCCGGCACTGGTGACGGCCACGATGCGGTCGCTCTGCGGGTTGGTCACCTGCGCAGGCGTCAGCACGTGCGCGCCGGTGGTCAGGTTGAGCATCGCCTTGCCGGCCTTGTTGCGACCGGTGAGGTTTTCGAAGCGGGTGACGAAGCCGTAGCCATGCGAGGACGCCAGCACGAAGCGGGTGGCGTTGTCGGCACTGGCCATGACCTGGAATGCCGCGCCCGAGGCCGGCGAGAAACGGCCGGTCAACGGTTCGCCGTTGCCGCGTGCCGAGGGCAGGGTGTGCACCGCAGTCGAATAGGCGCGGCCTTCCGAATCCAGGAAGGCCACCTGATGCGTGCTGCGGCTGCGCACCGCCGCCAGCAGGCTGTCGCCTTCGCGATACGACATGCCGGCCGGATCGACCTCGTGGCCCTTGGCCGCGCGTACCCAGCCCTTTTCCGACAGCACCACGGTCATCGGTTCGCTGGCGACCATCTCGGTTTCATCGATCGCCTGGGCGGCGCCACGCTGCACCAGCGGCGAGCGACGCGCATCGCCGAACTTCTTGGCGTCGGCGGTCAGTTCGTCCTTGATCAGCTTCTTCAGCTTGGTCTTGCTTTCCAGGATGGCCAGGATCTGTGCGCGTTCCTTGGCCAGTGCTTCCTGCTCGCCGCGGATCTTCATTTCTTCCAGGCGCGCCAGCTGGCGCAGCTTGGTTTCCAGGATGTATTCGGCCTGCTCTTCGCTGAGCGCGAAGCGGGCGATCAGGACCGGCTTGGGCTCGTCCTCGCTGCGGACGATACGGATCACTTCATCCAGGTTGAGGAAGGCGATCAACAAGCCTTCCAACAGGTGCAGGCGGCGCTCGACCTTCTGCAGGCGATGGTTGAGGCGGCGGGTGACGGTGTCGCTGCGGAAGGTCAGCCACTCGCTCAGCAACTGGCGCAGGTTCTTCACCTGCGGGCGGCCGTCCAGGCCGATCACGTTGAGGTTGACGCGGTAACTGCGCTCAAGATCGGTGGTGACGAACAGGTGGCCCATCAACTGTTCGGCGTCGACACGGTTGGAGCGCGGCACCAGCACCACCCGCACCGGGCTGGTGTGGTCGGACTCGTCGCGGATGTCTTCCAGCCACGGCAGCTTCTTGGCGCGCATTTGCTGGGCGATCTGCTCGATCACCTTGGACGGCGAGACCTGGTACGGCAGCGCGTCGATGACGATGTTGGCGTGTTCTTTCTTGTAGGTGGCACGTGCGCGCACGCTGCCGTGGCCGGTCTCGTAGATTGCGCGCAGGTCGGCCACCGGGGTGATGATTTCGGCGGTGGTCGGGTAGTCCGGGCCGAGCACGTGTTCGCACAGTTCGGCAACCGTGGCATCGGGATTGTCGAGCAGGCGCAGCAGCGCGCTGACGATCTCGTTGAGGTTGTGCGGCGGCACATCGGTGGCCATGCCGACGGCAATACCGGTGGTGCCGTTGAGCAACAGGTGCGGCAGGCGTGCCGGCAGCCAGGTCGGCTCCTCTAGCGTGCCGTCGAAGTTGGGCGCCCAATCGGTGGTGCCCTGGCTGATCTCGCCCAGCAGCACCTCGGCGATCGGGGTCAGCTTGGATTCGGTGTAACGCATCGCCGCAAACGACTTGGGGTCGTCCGTGGAGCCGAAGTTGCCCTGGCCCTCGATCAGCGGGTAACGGTAGGAGAACGGCTGCGCCATCAGCACCAGCGCTTCGTAGCAGGCGCTGTCGCCGTGCGGATGGTACTTACCGATCACATCGCCCACGGTACGCGCGGATTTCTTCGGCTTGGCCGCGGCATTCAGGCCCAGCTCGCTCATCGCGAAGATGATGCGCCGCTGCACCGGCTTCAGGCCGTCACCCAGGAACGGCAGGGCGCGGTCGAGCACCACGTACATCGAATAGTCGAGATAGGCGCGTTCGGCGTACTCGCGCAGCGGCAGCTGCTCGAAGCCGTGGAAGGTGGGGCGGGTCAGATCGGTCATGTAAAGCCAGGTCCTACGAAAGAGGAGCCCGCGCCGTGGCGCGCGCTCGAAGAGCGCCGATTATCCGGATGCGGCGGGGGATGCCAAGCCGCGCGCATGCGTGCCGGCCAGATAACGCGTGGGTGGGGCGCCGAAATGGCGGTGAAACACACTGACGAAGGCGCTGGGGCTGCTGTATCCGAGCTGGTCGGCGACCTGGGCGACCGGGCTGCCCTGGCTGAGCCGCCGCAGTGCTTCCGCCAGCCGGGCCTGCTGCCGCCATTGCGCGAAACTCAACCCGGTCTCGCTGCGGAAATGCCGGCTCAGGCTGCGCGCCGACAGCCCGCCCCAGTCGGCCCAGGCGTCCAGCGGGCGCGGGTCGGCCGGCGTCTCCAGCAACTGCCGGGCGATGCGCAGCAGCCGGCGGTCGGCCGGCATCGGCAGGTGCAGGTGGTCGATCTGCACCTGCCGCAGTTCGTCCAGCAGCACCGCGGCCAGGCGTTGCCGCGCGGGGTCCAATGGCTGACCCAGGGGCCAGTCGGCTGCGCGCATGATCACCTCGCGGGCGAGTGCGGTCAGCCGGATCACCCCGCCTTGCGCGGGCAGCGCAGCGCAGGCATCCGGCCGGACCACCACGCCCCAGCCGCGCAGCGGCCCGGCCAGCTCCACGGTGTGCTGCTGTCCGGGTGGCATCCAGCCGGCGCAGCCCGGCGGCAGCGACAGGGTTCCCTGCTCGGTATGCACCGTCAGCACGCCGTGCTCCACGTACATCAATTGCCCGCGGACATGGGCGTGCCGGACCGCCTCCGGCGCCCATACCGCGCGCAGATTGGCCAGGAACGCGATCACCTCCGGTCCGTCGGCCCATTCGAAGCTGTCCCGCACACCGGGCGGCAGCGCATCGACCGTGGTTGGCGGGTTTTCGACAGTCATTGGCGCAATTGTATTACCAGGCCAGACATGTAGCCGCGTAAGGTGGCGATCCTTGCCGGCGGTTTAATCCCTTCCGGGATATTTGCGTTGACAAATATATTTTTCGGAAGAAAATAGCCCGCCATGAATGACCTCTCCACCACCTCGCCGTCGTTCGGGCTGCTGTTGCGCCAGGTGCGTGACGCGCTGATGCGCCAGCTCGATGCCGAAATGAAGGGCGAGCTGCCGGACTTTGGCTTCAGCCACTACGTCGGCCTGAAGATCCTGGCGGTGCGCTCGCCCTGCACGGCCAACGAGCTGGCGCTGGCGCTGGACCAGACCCCGAGCGCGGTCACCCGCCTGCTCGACAAGCTCGAAGCGCTCGGTGCGGTGCGACGCGAGCCGCATGCGCAGGACCGGCGTGCGCTGCAGATCGTCATGACCGAACAGGGCGTGGCGCTGTGGGAGCGCCTGAAGCTGCGCGGCGAACGCGCCATCGAGCATGGCCTGCGCGATCTGGCCCCGCCCGAGCGCGAGCAACTCACCTCTCTCCTCATCCGTGTCCGCGATGCACTCAACTCATGAACGCTGCTAGTTCCCCGATTCAGATGCTGCGCCTGCGCTCCACGCAGCTTGCGCGGCCGCTCGTCCTCACTGCGCTGACGCTGGCGCTGGCCGCCTGCGCCAGCAGCCGCGGGCTTGCCCCGCAGGGCACCGTGCTGGAGCCGGGCGCGCTGCATGCCGAGCGCACCCTCGCCCAGGCCAACCTGAGCCCTGCCGCCTGGCCGACCAGCGACTGGTGGCGCGCCTTGGGCGATGCGCAATTGAATGCGCTGATTGCCGAAGGCCTGCAGCACAGCCCCAGCCTGGCCGCGGCCGACGCACGCCTGCGCCAGGCGCAGGCACGCATCGGTACCGCCCAGGCCGATCGCGGCCCCAGCCTGTCGGTCTCCGGCGGCTACACCGGCCTGCAATTGCCCGAATCGATGGTGGGCGAGGAGCGCGGCGGCAGCTATGCCGGCAGCGCGCAGGTGGTGCTGGACTTCCGCTACGGCGTGGACCTGTGGGGCGGCAAGCGCGCCACCTGGGAAGCGGCGGTGGACCAGGCGCATGCGGCCGACGTGGATGCACAGGCGGCACGCCTGAACCTGTCGGCGGCGATTGCCGAGGCCTATGCGCAGCTCGACTATGCATGGCGCCTGCACGACGTGGCCAACGATGAATTGACCCGCGCGCAGAAGACCCTGGACCTCACCCGGCAACGCCGCAGCGCCGGCATCGACAGCGATCTGCAGGTGCGCCAGGCGCAGGCCCGCGTGCCGTCGGCGCAGCAGCAGCTGCAGTCGGCGCAGCAGCAGATCGACCAGGCGCGCAACGCGCTGGCCGCCCTGGTCGGGCAGGGCCCGGATCGCGGGCTGGAGATCGCGCGCCCGACGCTGGGCGCGGCCATCGCTGCGCAGCTGCCCAGCAACCTGCCGGCCGACCTGCTGGGCCGCCGTCCCGATGTGGTCGCCGCGCGCTGGCGCGTGGAGGCGGCCAATCAGGACATCGCCGCGGCCAAGACCCGCTTCTACCCCAGCTTCAACATCACTGCACTGGGCGGGGTGGTGAATCGCGACGTCGGCCAGTTGCTGGAAAGCGCCTCGGTACTCGGCGTGGTTGCGCCGGCGCTGAGCCTGCCGATCTTCGATGGCGGCAAGCTGCGCGCCAATCTGGCCGGCAGCGATGCGCAGTACGACCTGGCGGTGGCCGATTACAACCAGAAGGTGATCGACGCCCTCCGCGAGGTGGCCGACCAGGTCAACGCGGTGCGTTCGCTGGAGCAGCGCACACGCGCGCAGGACGACGCCGTGCAGACCGTGTCGGCCGCCTTCGCGCTTGCCCAACAGCGCTACCACGCCGGCATCGGCAGCTATCTGGAAGTGCTCAGCGTGCAGGAGCAATTGCTCACCGCGCGCGAGCGCATGGCCAGCCTGCAATCGCAACAACTGTTGGCCTCGGTGAGGTTGCAGCGTGCCCTGGGCGGCGGATTCACGCCGGAACCTGCACGCGATACCGCACACGCCGAGACCACTTCCGCACAACCGAATTCCTGAGACAGCGACGATGAGCCAGACGACTCCAACTTCTTCCCAACCTGCGCCGGCCGCGCCCAGCAAGCGCCGCGCGGCGCTGCGCATCGTGGCCATTGTGGTGATCCTGGCGATCATCGGTCTTGTGGTGTGGTACTTCCTGGTCGGCCGTTGGCACGAAGACACCGACGACGCCTACGTGCAAGGCAACCAGGTGCAGATCACCCCGATGGTCGGCGGCACCGTGGTCAGCATCGGCGCCGAAGACGGCATGCGCGTGGAGCGCGGCCAGTTGCTGGTGCAGCTGGACCCGGCCGACACCGCGGTCGCGTTGCAGCAGGCCGAGGCCAATCTGGCCAAGACCGTGCGCCAGGTTCGTGGTCTGTACCGCAGCGTGGAAGGCGCGCAGGCCGACCTGTCTTCGCGCGAGGTTTCCCTGCGCAGCGCGCGTGCCGACTTCGCGCGCCGCAAGGATCTGGCCGCCAGCGGCGCGATCTCCAGCGAAGAACTGGCGCATGCCCGCGAAGAGCTGGCCGCTGCCGAAGCGGCAGTGAGCGGTTCGCGCGAGAGCTTCGAACGCAACCGCGCGCTGGTGGACGATAGCGCGGTGGCCAACCAGCCCGACGTGCAGACCGCAGCCGCACAGCTGCGCCAGGCCTATCTCAACCATGCCCGCACCGGGGTGATTGCGCCGGTGTCCGGCTACGTGGCACGCCGTTCGGCGCAGCTGGGCCAGCGCGTGCAGCCCGGCAGCGTGCTGATGGCGGTGGTGCCGCTGGAACAGGTGTGGGTGGAAGCGAACTTCAAGGAAACCCAGCTCAAGCACATGCGCCTGGGCCAGGAAGTGGAACTGCATTCGGATCTGTACGGCGGCGGCGTGAACTACACCGGCCGCATCGAGAGCCTGGGCCTGGGCACCGGCAGCGCGTTCTCGCTGTTGCCGGCGCAAAACGCCAGTGGCAACTGGATCAAGATCGTGCAGCGCGTGCCCGTGCGCATCGCGGTGGATGCCAAGCAACTGGCCGGCAATCCGCTGCGCATCGGCTTGTCGATGAAGGTCGACGTCAACCTGCACGACCAGCAGGGCAGCGTGTTGCCGACCAAGTTCGCCAATGGCGCGGTGTTCTCCACCGACGTGTATGCGCAGCAGTTGCAGGCCGCCGACGCGGACATCCAACGCATCATCCAGGACAACCTGCCTGCGCAGGCTGCGTCCAAGGCGGGCTGAGCCAGCATGTCTTCGCAAGCTCCCACCGCGCCAGGCGGCCCCTCGGCACCTGCGCCCGCCGCCGGCTTTCGCCCGGCGAGTGTGGCGCTGTGCACCGTGGGCCTGGCGATGGCCTCGTTCATGCAGGTGCTGGACACCACCATCGCCAACGTCTCGTTGCCGACCATCGCCGGCAATCTCGGCGCCAGCTCGCAGCAGGCGACCTGGGTCATCACCTCGTTCGCGGTCAGCACCGCGATCGCCTTGCCGCTGACCGGCTGGCTGAGCCGCCGCTTCGGCGAGACCAAGCTGTTCGTGTGGTCGACGCTGGCCTTCACCATTGCCTCGTTGCTGTGCGGCCTGGCCCAGAGCATGGGCATGCTGGTGGTGTCGCGTGCGCTGCAGGGCTTTGTTGCCGGACCGATGTACCCGATCACCCAGAGCCTGCTGGTGTCGATCTACCCACGCGAAAAACGCGGGCAGGCGCTCGCCCTGCTGGCGATGATCACCGTTGTGGCACCGATCGCCGGGCCGATCCTGGGCGGCTGGATCACCGACAACTACAGCTGGGAATGGATCTTCCTGATCAACGTGCCGCTGGGCATCATCGCCAGCAGCATCGTCGGCTCGCAGTTGCGACATCGCCCCGAGCAGCTGGAAAAGCCGCGCATGGACTACATCGGCCTGATCCTGCTGGTGGTCGGCGTCGGCGCATTGCAGCTGGTGCTGGACCTGGGCAATGACGAGGACTGGTTCTCCTCCGACAAGATCGTGGTGCTGGCCTGCGTTGCCGCGGTAGCGCTGGTGGTGTTCGTGATCTGGGAACTCACCGACAAGGACCCCATCGTCGATCTCAAGCTGTTCCGGCACCGCAACTTCCGCGCCGGCACCCTGGCGATGGTGGTGGCGTATGCGGCGTTCTTCAGCGTGAGCCTGCTGATCCCGCAATGGCTGCAACGCGACATGGGCTACACCGCGATCTGGGCCGGCCTTGCCACTGCGCCGATCGGCATCCTGCCGGTGTTGATGACGCCGTTCGTGGGCAAGTACGCGCTGCGGTTCGACCTGCGCATGCTCGCCACCGTTGCCTTCATCTTCCTGTCGTTCACCAGCTTCCTGCGCTCCAACTTCAACCTGCAGGTGGACTTCGGCCATGTGGCCACGGTCCAGTTGGTGATGGGCGTGGGCGTGGCCCTGTTCTTCATGCCGGTGCTGCAGATTCTGCTCTCGGACCTGGACGGTCGCGAGATCGCGGCAGGTTCCGGCCTGGCCACCTTCCTGCGCACCCTCGGCGGCAGCTTCGCCGCATCGTTGACCACCTATCTGTGGGCACGCCGCACCCAGGTGCACCACGCGCACATCACCGAACACATCTCGGTGTACACCCCGGGCATGCAGGAGCAGGTCACCGCGATGGGGCAGGGCGACCTGCAACGCGGCGCGGCCTCGCTCAACAACATGATCAATCACCAGGCCTCGCAGATGGGCTTCAACGACATCTTCTACCTGCTCGGCTGGACCTTCCTGGCGATCATCTTCTTCCTGTGGCTGGCCAAGCCGCCGTTCGGTGCAGGTGCGGGCGGCGCAGCGGCGGCCGGGGGGCATTAGGCGCCGGCTAACAAGGCGCTTGGCCGTTCTGACATCGGCTAAGACAACGACCTCACGTCGGTCCAGTGCAGAGCGAATGATCTGCGACTTGGTTGCGGGGCCCTTGCCCGCCCACCATCGCGGGACACGCCGCAAGTACGTCCTTGTAGGCTCTTACGCGGCATCCATGCCGCGTAAGGTCCCGCGACGGTGGGCGGGCAAGAGCCAGTCGGGATGGTCGGTTGCGTAGCGCTTCGCAAAGCAACCAACGAACCGTTTGGGGCGGTGAGGGCCCTGCAGCCTTGACCGACGCAGATGCGGCGATTCGTGTGTTTGCGCTCAACGTGTTGCTGTTTCCGGCGTCCCGCAATGCGCTGGACAGCCTTGCCGAGGCGTATGAGGCAAGCGGAGATCTCGCCCGTTCGAGCGCCATCCGGCAGCGCATCAAGGGCATGCCCGCCCCGCCAGGGAAACAATGATCCGACCGAGGGCGTGAGGCCTCAGCTGTTTGTTACTGGTTGCAGCTTGACTGCGCGGTTTGGTGGTGCGTCGCCGTTGTCAGACTTCTGTTCGGCATGCTCGGCGTCATGGCGCGGCGTGTCGTCCTGCAGGGGCGCGAGCAGTTGCAGCCGCTTGCCCTGGTAGCGGAACTCAAGCGCGTCCTGTAACTGACGCAGTGCTTGCACCTGGGTGCACAGCGCGTTGGCGTTGGCCTCGATGGTGAACGCCTGGGCGTCCAGCCTTGCATCCAGTTGGCCCTCCATCTGTTGGGCGCGTTTGTCGATTCCGTCCGAACGCCCGGTGACGATCTGCCAGAGCATGTGGCGCGCGATGCTGCCCTTGAACTGCTCGGCTTCGTGTTCGACGTAATTTGCGAAGTTGCCGTCGAAGGCCTTCTGCTCCCAACGCCCCTTGCCCAGGGTGCCGTCCACATACGCGCGTGCGCGTTTGCGCAGCCGTTCGATCTTGCGGGCGTTGAGCGCACTGCCTGTCATGACCTCGATGACACCGCCGAGTGCGTCGTAACTGAGGTCGATTACCTGATGTGCAATGCCGGCAACCTGCGGCATCAGTGCGCGGGTGCGCTGTTCCATCTCCCAGAGGCGTCGTGCATCGGCCGTGCTGGTCTGCTGCAGCTTGTGGTCGATGCTCAGTTCGCCGCCGTGGAAGAAAATTTCGCGTGGCCAATCGCTGTCGCGGTAAAGCCAGATGCCGCCGCTGTCGGCGAGCACGTTGAATGGTGTGCCGAGACCGCATTGCTGCGAAGACACCTGCGTGCGATGGCGCGGGGCATCCTGTTTGTCGGTCTGCTGTGCCTGTGCATGCAGACTGGCAACGGCCGGCAGCAGGGCAATCCAGAGGAGGATGCGCATGGGGCGTGCTGCCGTCGTGGAGGCGTCGTACATGGTCGCCACAGCGACAACAGCTGGTCGCGTGTCGAAAGTCACTGGCGCCGCAGCCTTGCGACGCTGCCGATCTGCAGACATCACCGATGCCGCACACTATCGTCCCATAGCACGGCCCAGACGCAAAAAACCCCGCCTGAGCGGGGTTTTTTACGATCTACCGTGAGTCGTGGTGCCCAGGAGAGGACTCGAACCTCCACGAAGTTGCCCCCGCTAGCACCTGAAGCTAGTGCGTCTACCAATTCCGCCACCTGGGCGACTCAGGAGGAGAATTGTGCAAGTTACGCGCGACGCTGTCAACGCATCTGGCACAAATTCTTCGTGGTGGCCGGTGTCTGCCGGCCACGGGAGAAGACGGCGCGACGGACACGCGCACTGCATGCCCGCCGCGGCACGCAATTACGGCAGCTGCGCCCCCTGCAAGGTGACCTCCGCACTCTGCACCGGTTCGCCTGCCGAACGCGCCAGCTGCACGCGATAGGTGCCGGCGGCAATCGTCCAGTGGCGTGCCTTGGCATCGAAGTCGGCCAGCGTCTTGGGTTCGGCGATCACCTGCACGTTGCGCTTTTCGCCCGGCTTGAGCGTGAGCTTCTGCCAGCCGATCAGGCGCAGCGGGGTGGCGTGGCCGTCGGGCAGGGTGACGTAGAGCTGCGGCACGGCGGCGCCTTCGCGCGGGCCGATGTTTTCCACCTCGAAGTTCGCCGTGAGCTGGCTGCCGTTGGCGTCCACGCGCAGCCCGCCCATGCGGAACTGGGTGTACGACAGGCCATGGCCAAACGGGTAGCGCGGGGTCAGCTTGCGCGCGGCGAACCATTTGTAGCCGACGTTGGCGCCTTCGATGGCGTAGTCGATCGTGTCTTCGCCCGGCTTGGCCGGCTTGAAGCCCAGGCCCGGAATCGACGGGCGAGGCAGCTGCGATTCGTCCACCGGCCAGGTCACCGGCAGATGGCCGGAGGGATTGACCTTGCCGGTCAGCAGGTTGGCGATCGCCTCGCCGCCGCCGATGCCCGGATACCACGCCTGCAGCACCGCCGGCACGCGCTCGGTCCATGGCATGCGTACCGGGCCGTTGGTTTCCAGCACCACGGTGGTCCTGGGGTTGGCCCTGGCCACCGCCTCGATCAAGGCATCCTGGTTGTCGGGCAATTGCATGTCCGGCAGGTCCACCGATTCGGCCGACCATTGGGTGGCGAACACGATCGCCACATCGGCGGCCTTGGCCGCGCGTGCCGCGGCAGCGCGGTCCTTGCCGTCGACATAATCGATCTGCACGTTCGGCAACGCGGCGCGCAGTGCCTGCAGCGGCGAGGACGGGTGGATGATCACCGGGCCGGGCCAGGTGGTCGGGGTGATGCCGGGCACGGCGTTGCCGCCGTTGATGGTGTAGTCCACCCGCGAGGAACCGCCGCCGGACATCACGCCCTTGTCGGCGTAGCCACCGATCACCGCGATGCGGCGCACGTCCGTGGACAGCGGCAAGGTGGCCTGCTCGTTACGCAGCAGCACGCTGCCTTCCTCGGCGACATGCTGCGCCGACAGCAGCCCGGCCTTGCCATCGATCGGCTGGCGCTGGGTCGGATGATCGAACGCGCCATGCGCGAACAGGCTGCGCAGCACGCGCTTGACCATGTCGTCGAAGCGCGCGCGCGGCACCACGCCGGCCGACACCGCCATGCGCAACGGCGCGTCGAAGAACACCGCCGCATCGAACACTTCGCCGGCCGATTGCTGATCCAGTCCGGCCAGGGCCGCCTTGGAGCCGCTGTGCACGCCACCCCAGTCGGACATCACATAGCCGGGGTATTTCCATTCCTGCTTGAGCACCTGGTTGAGCAGGTAATCGTGCTCGCAGCCGTAGATGCCGTTGATCTTGTTGTAGGAGCACATCACCGAGGCGGGGTCGCCGATCTTCAGCGCAATCTCGAACGCCAGCAGATCCGATTCGTGCATCGCCTGCTCGCCGATCTCCGCGCTATGGAAATTGCGGCGCGTCTCCATGTCGTTGAGCGCGTAGTGCTTCATCGTCGACAGCACGTGCTCGCTCTGCACGCCGCGGATCGACTCGCCCACCATGGTGCCGGCCAGCAGCGGGTCTTCGCCGGCATATTCGAAATTGCGCCCGTTGCGCGGGTCGCGCTGCAGGTTGACGCTGCCGGCCAGCAGCACATTGAAGCCCTGCTGCCAGGATTCGCGGCCCATGGTCTTGCCGCCGGCATACGCCAGCTGCGGATTCCAGCTCGATGCCGTGGACGGGCCGGACGGCATTGCGGTGGCGAAGTCGCCCTTGCGGATGCCGCCGGGATTGGTCACGCCCACGCCCGCATCGGCCAGTTGCTGCGCCGGCACGCCCAGGCGCGGGATGCCGGGGACATAGCCGGCCGAACCCAGCGCGCCTTCGGGCTTGGGAATCTTGTCGGTGCCCAGGCCGAAGTAGCTGCGCAGCATCTGGAATTTTTCGTCTTCGCTCATCTGCGCGAGCAGGCGGTCGGCACGCTGGTCCGCGGTCAGGGCGGTGTCCATCCACGGCTGCGTTGCAGCGGCGGTCTGTGCGCCGAGCGGGGCGGCAAACGCGACGCTGGCGCCAACGGCGATGGCGAGCGCGAGACGGCGTGGTCGGGAATTTGTAAACGGTTTCATATCGGGATGTGGCACGAGTGGTCCTTGTGGTGCGGTTGCAATCAGGGGAGGGCAGCGCAATGCCCGTGTTCGAAGGGCGCGCGTGCGCGCCGAGGTGTTGGCCGGAATCGGTGCCGCGTCAGAACTGCGTCTGCGCGGTGCGTAACACCGGATACAGGCGGTAGCGCTCGTCCCAGGAGGCATGCAGGCGAGCGAAGAATTCCAGGCGTGCCTTCGGGTCGGCCGCGAAGGCCGCGTCGCTGGCCAGGCGCTGTTCGAATTGCGCCTTCACTGCCGGGTCGCGTTCGAGCATGTCGCGCGCGACCTCTTCAGCCACGTAATCCTCCATGTATTCCTTGCGCTCGAATGCGGTGTTGAACTGGCCCCATTGCAGCAGCGAATCCGGCGCCTGCGGTTCCAGCATCGCCATCACCAGGCGCGACCTGGGCTGGGCGATCGGCACGAACAAGGAGCCGGCCGGCACGGTGCGGGTGTCATCGCGCCACTGCCCGGTGATTGCCAGGTTCTGGTGGCCCTCGTTGGAGCGCGCGGCAAACGTGGCGGTGTCGGCACGGAAGCTCTGTACCGGATGGGGGCCGGCGGTGGCGATGGTGTCGAAGGCGATGCCGTGGAGGCGCAGTTTCTCCGCCACCAGGGCCGCTTGCGCGGCAGGCACCAGATAGCCGCCGCGTGGCGCATCGACCACCACGTCGGGCTTGATCTGGTCGCGTAACGGCACCTTCCAGATCTGTGGCCTGGTCTCGTCGTAGCGCGTCATCAACGCGCCGGAAATCGGCGAGGGCGTGCGCGTGTAGGCGTAGCCACGGAACGCCACGGTGCGTGCGGCGGGGCCGGCAGCGAAGCTCAACGGCTCCATCTCGCCAGCCAATTTGGTTGCACGCTGATCGGCCGCCAGTGCATCGGCGCGCCATCTGGCACCGTTGCGCGCGGCCTGCTGCAGCACCGACACGATCGCGTTGCGGGTGACGCGCACACGTACCGGGTAGGTCTTCCACGAATGCGTTTCCACCAGCATGCCGAAGCGGTTGCGCAGCAGGAAATAGCCATGCGAAAAACGCGGCGGCGACACGTCGTCGGCAAAGCCTGAGGTCGGGTCGTCCTCGTGCACGAACGAGGGGTAGTACGGCAGCGGCAGCGAGCCCTGCTTGGCCAGGTCGGCAATCACCGCATCGCGCCAGCGCGTGCCGTCGCGTTGCAGCGTGGCATCGCCGGCGTGCACGGGCTCCACCTGCACAGACACGTCGTGTTCGAACTTGGCGCCATCGGTGACGTGCAGGTCCACATACATCAGCGGATCCCATTGCTGCACCAGCCGCAGCATCGCCTGCATTTCCGGTGCGTCGGCCTTGAGGTAGTCGCGATTGAGGTTGAGGTTCTGCGCGGTGGTGCGCCAGCCCATCTGTGCGGGGCCGCGCTGATTGGGCCGGTTCCAGGCGCCGAAGCGCTCGTGGCCGTCGACGTTGAACACCGGCACGAACACCCAGACCAGTTTGTCGAGCACGCCTTTGCCGATCCTGCCGTCCAGCAATTCGCGCAGGGCCAGAAACCCCGCGTCCTTGCCGTCGATCTCGCCTGCATGGATGCCGCCTTGCACCAGCACCACCGGCAACGTGCGTTGCGCAGCGCTGCCGGTATCCAGTGCCCCGCTGGTGGAGACGACCAGCGCCTTCATCGGCCGGCCTTCCGGGGTGGTGCCGAATTCGATGCAGCGCACCGCCTGCGGGTAGCGCTGTGCAAAGGCATCGCAGAGTGCGATGACTTCATCGTAGCGTCCGGTTTGCGCGAACCCGCTGCGCTCGGCCTGGGTGGTTAACGGTTCGGCGGCCAGTGCGGCGGGGCAGGTGGTCAGCAGCAGCAGGCTCAGGGCCAGGCGGGTGAAGCGGGGCATCCAGCGGTCCAGTGTTCCAGGAAAACGTTTGCAATGTAGCCGAGCCGGCGCAGCAGGCCAATCTGCACTGCGTCATGACTTGCGTGTGATCGGCGTGGTTGCGGTGCATCGACGGCGGGGACGGCACGCCTGGGCCGAGTCACTGGCCAGGTGTGCCGCAACGGCAGCAACCTGCCCGCCGGGTCTGCAATCAACGCCTGCCAGGCGCGGTGCTCGACGCATGCAGCGGCGCGCCCGTGGCCTTATCCCATGGTCGCGATGGCGGCCAACCGGCAGCCGCCGGTACGATAGCGCGTGTTTTTTCGCTCGACCGGACTGCCCTTGACCACTTCCACCTTGCCGGGCCCCACTGCCGGTGCGCGGCTGCCGCGCCAGATTCCCTTCATCATCGGCAACGAAGCCTGCGAGCGTTTCAGCTTCTACGGGATGCGCAACATCCTGGTGCAGTTCCTGATCACCTCGCTGCTGTTGCAGGAAGTCAGCGGGCCCGGCCGTGAGGCCGAGGCCAAGCACATCCTGCACAGCTTCATGATCGGGGTGTTTTTCTTCCCGCTGCTCGGCGGTTGGCTGGCCGATCGCTTCTTCGGCAAATACAACACCATCCTGTGGTTCAGCCTGGTGTATTGCGCCGGCCATGCCTGCCTGGCGCTGTTCGAAGGCAGCCGCAGCGGATTCTTCCTCGGGCTGGGCTTGATCGCGCTGGGTGCGGGCGGCATCAAGCCGCTGGTGGCCTCGTTCATGGGCGACCAGTTCGACCAATCCAACAAGCACCTGGCCAAGGTGGTGTTCGACGGCTTCTACTGGATCATCAACTTCGGCTCGTTGTTTGCCTCCTTGTTGATCCCGCTGGCGCTGAAGCATCTCGGCCCGGCGTGGGCGTTCGGCATTCCCGGCATCCTGATGTTCGTGGCCACGCTGGTGTTCTGGCTGGGCCGCAGGCGCTATGTGCGGGTGCCGTTGCCGCCGAAGGATCCGCACGGCTTCGGTACGGTGGTGCGCACTGCATTGCTGGCCCATGCACCGGGGCAGGGCCGTCCGGGCCTGATGCTGGCAATCGTCTCGGTGCTGCTGGCGCTGGCCTGCGTCGCGCTGGTCGACCAGCTCGGCATCGTCATCTGCCTGTGCATGGCGCTGGTGCTGTTGCTGGCCGGCATCGGTGGCGGCACCTGGTGGCAGCTGGAGCGTGCGCGTGGCATCCATCCCGATACCGCGGTCGAAGGGGTGCGCGCGCTGCTGCGGGTGCTGGTGATCTTCGCGCTGGTGACGCCGTTCTTCTCGCTGTTCGACCAGAAGGCCTCCACCTGGGTGCTGCAGGGGCGCGAGATGACGATGCCGGCCTGGTTCACCGCCTCGCAGATGCAGGCGCTCAATCCGCTGCTGGTGATGCTGCTGATCCCGTTCAACAATCTGGTGCTGTATCCGCTGCTGCGGCGTGGCGGCTGGGAGCCGACCGCGCTGCGTCGCATGACCTGCGGCATCGCCTTCGGCGGCCTGGCCTGGATCACGGTCGGTGCCATCCAGATCAGCATGGACGGCGGCGAGCCGATGCATATCGCCTGGCAGATCCTGCCCTATGCGCTGCTGACCTTCGGCGAGGTGCTGGTGTCGGCCACCGGGATCGAGTTCGCCTACAGCCAGGCACCGCCGTCGATGAAGGGCGTGGTGATGAGCTTTTGGTACCTGACCACCACGGTGGGCAATCTATGGGTGCTGCTGTCGAACGTGGCGGTACGCAATGCGACGGTGACCTCCCACATCGCCGATACTGGACTCAGTGAGGCGGCATTTCTGATGTTCTTCTTCGCGGCCTTCGCGTTTCTGGCGGCACTGGCCTTCGGCCTGTACGCGCGCCGGTATCGCATGGTCGACAATTACCGTTCTGCCTGAGGTCCGCATGATTACCCTGATCCTGATCGCCATCACCGGCATCGTCTCGTGGATGGCGTTCAACAACCGCAAGCTGGCCGACCGGCTGGTGCTGTGGCCGCCGGCGCTGGACAAGCACAAGCAGTACGACCGCCTGGTCACCTACGGCTTCATCCATGCCGACCTGGGCCACCTGGTCTTCAACATGATCACACTGTTCTTCTTCGGCCGGGTGATCGAAAACGTGATGACCCAGCTGACCGGCAGCGTGCTGACCTATCCGCTGTTCTATCTGGCGGCGCTGGTGGTCTCGATCCTGCCCAGCTATCTGAAGAACCAGAACAACCCGAACTATCTCAGCCTGGGCGCCTCCGGCGCGGTGTCGGCGGTGTTGTTCGCCTTCATCCTGCTGCAGCCGTGGACCATCATCCTGGTGCTGTTCATTCCGGCGCCGGCGATCATCTACGCGGTGTTCTACGTCGGCTACAGCCTGTGGATGGACCGCCGCGGCGGCGACCGCATCAACCACAGCGCGCACCTGGCCGGTGCCGCGTTCGGCGTGATGTTCATGCTGATCATGGAGCCGCGCGTGCTGCAGGTATTCCTGGAGCAGCTGTCCAACCCGCGCTTCGGCTGATAGCGGCGGGCACACGCGCCGCTGGCCGCAGGCGGGCATGCGCGGTAGGTCGAAGTGGTGGCAATAGCGGGTCGCCTTGGGCGACCGGGCCAGGACCAGCGCCAACGCGCGATGGGTCCTGGCGAGTGATGCGATGCCGGCTCAGGCCGCGTCGCGCTTCTGCCCGTTACCGACGCTGCTGGTGGGCACCGCGCCGTAGGCCTGCTGCAGGCGCTGGTACACCGTGTCGTTGAGCTGCGCGAAGTCGGGGTTGTGGGTGTCGCCCTTGATGGCGAACTGGAACAGGCCTTCCAGCAGCGAGCTATCGCTGTCTGCGCTGTGTCCTGCCGAATCGGTGTGCATGCGGTGACTCCTCGTAGGTAAGGCGAAGGCCTTGGCAGGTCGTACCGCCCCCAGTGGCAACGGGCGCCTTCGACTGAGCTATCGGCGCGGCGCGAGCGAACTTAAGTGCCTGCTCGGCAGGCTGCGCGGGCAGTCACGGCATCGATTCATTTTCACGCAGGCGCGGCGCCGCGCTGGTCACACTGATCGTCATCGTCACTGCCTCGTGCAGACCACCATGGAGGCAGCGAAAGTGCAGGCAGATCACGATTCCGCGCAGCAGCTTTTCAGCGTAGACACCGATGGACAACGCGCCGATCTGGCGTACCGTCTGGAAGGCGAGCGCATGACCATCACCCACACGCAGGTGCCGGACGCGATCGCCGGGCGCGGCATTGCCGCAGCGCTGGTCGAGGCGGCCCTGGCCCATGCACGCCAGCAGGGCTACAAGGTCGTGCCTGCCTGCAGTTACGCGCAGGCGTATATCCGGCGGCACCAACAGTTTCAGGATCTGCTGGCCTGAGCGGCGGCGGCGAGTCTTTGCAGATGTATCGAAGGGAGCAGGCGGGAATGGGGCGGTTGTCAGGAGTGAACGCAGTCGGGGGCTTGCTGATGCTGGCGGTGCTGGCAGGCTGTAGCCAGCGCGCGCCGACGACGGCCGAATCTGCAGAGCCGGCCGCCGAGGCGAGCGTTGCGACGGCACCGCCGGCAGAGCCTGTGCTTGTGCAAAGCGGCCCGCTGGAAGACGTGATCGAGCACGCGCCCGCCTATATGGTAGGTATCAGTTATCCGCGCGGGCTGGACGCATTTCCCGAACTGAGCGCGCTGATCCGCAGCTATGCGCAGGCAGCGCGTGCCGAACTCATGCAGGCGGTGTCCGGGCTCGGCAACGACAAGCCGGCTGCGCCCTACGAATTGTCGCTGGCGTTCGAGACCGTGTTGCAGACCCCGGACCTGATCGTCGTGTCCGCCGACGGCAGCCGCTACACCGGTGGTGCGCATGGCGAACCGTTGGTGGCGCGCTTCGTCTGGCTGGTCAAGGAGCGCAGGCAATTGACCGCGCAGGCCCTGATTCCGGACCCGGCAGGCTGGGAGGCGATCGGGCGCGAGGTGGCGGTGCAATTGCACAACGCCGCCGCCCAACGCGTGGAAGCCGAGCGTGTGCCGGTCGAAGAGCAGGCCGCGCAGGTGGCCTCGGCCGATCGCATGATTGCCGAAGGCACTGCGGCGCAGGTCGACAACTTTGCCCAGTTCGTGCCGGTGCTCAATGCTGCCGGGCAGATCACCGCGCTTCGGTTCGTGTTTCCGCCGTACCAGGTGGGGCCGTACTCGGATGGCACGCAGACGGCCGAGGTCGCTGCCTCGACGTTGTTGGCGTGGGTCGCGCCGGAATATGTACATCTCTTCGCACGCTGAGGTGTCACCCGGCAGACGATGTGATTGAATGGCTTGGCCATTCAGTAATGTAATCAAACGGGTGATATGAGTAGTTTCGATCCAACCGCACGTCGCGTGGACCACACCTGTGTGCGCTATCCGGCGTTTCCGCGGGAACCGGCCGTCCTGGTGAGGCTGATCAAGCATCTCTACAAGCGGCTGCACACGCAAGGGTGTGTGCGGTTGAAGCCCTATGGCATCAGCCCGCCGGAGTACGAGATTCTGATGATGCTCTACGGCACCCCGGAGCAGGCGATCACGCCCACCGAGGTGGCCGAGGCTGCCAGCGAGAAGCCGGCCAACATCACCCGCCTCACCGATCAGTTGTGCGAGAAGGGATTGATCGCGCGGGGCAGCAGTCCGGACGATCGACGCAAGATCATGCTGACCTTGCAGCCTGCGGGGTTGGCGTTGATCAACAGTCTGCTGCCCGATGCCTGCACGCTGCTCAATGCAGAGACGTCCGGCATCAGCGATGCCGAGCAGGTGCGGCTGGAAAAGCTGTTGAGGAAACTGCTCGACGGCGTGGATTCGGTCGAGCTCTGAGCGCGGCGTTTGCGCTGACTGCAGCAGGTCTTCTGATGGCGACCAACAAAAACGCCGCCCGGATCGCTCCGGGCGGCGTCTTCATTTCACTGCAGTGCGATTACGGCTTGGACTGCGGCGCTTCCGGTGTGGCGCCATCGCCGCCTTGCGCGCTCAGGCCGCGCTTCTCGAGCAGCGGCTCGATCTGCGGTGCATGGCCGGCAAAGTTCTGGAACAGCTCCATCGCATCGACGCTGCCGCCGCGCGAGAGCAGGGTCTGACGAAAGCGGTCGCCGTTGGCGCGGCTCAACCCGCCGTGCTGCTTGAACCACTGCTGGGTGTTGGCGTCGAGCACTTCCGACCAGATGTAGGCGTAGTAGCCGGCCGCGTAACCGCCCATGATGTGGCTGAAATACGGGGTCTTGTAGCGTGGCGGCACCGGCGCGTAGGCGATGCCGTCCTGCTGCAGGGCCTTGGCCTCGAAGGCCATCACGCCGGCGGCGTCGGGCACCTGGCTGGCGCTGATCTGGTGCCAGTTCTGATCGAGCATGGCCGCACCCAGGTACTCGGTGGTGGCAAAGCCCTGGTTGAACTTGGACGCGGCAATCACCTTGTCCAGCAAGGCCTGCGGCATCGGCGTGCCGTTCTGGTAATGCTTGGCGTAGTTCTTCAGGATCGACGGCTCGTCGGCCCACATCTCGTTGACCTGTGAGGGGAACTCGACGAAGTCGCGCGGCACGCTGGTGCCGGAGAAGTACGGGTATTTGACGTCCGAGAACATGCCGTGCAGCGCATGGCCGAACTCATGGAACATGGTGGTCACTTCATCCCAGGTCAGCAGCGTCGGCTGGCCGGCCGGCGGCTTGGGGATGTTGAGGTGGTTGGCGACCACCGGCTTGAAACCGGTCAGCGCCGACTGCGATACGTAGGAGTTCATCCAGGCGCCGCCGCGCTTGGATTCGCGTGCGTACATGTCGGCGATGAAGATCGCCAGCTGCTTGCCGTCGGCGTCGAACACGTCATAGACGGTGATGTCGTCGCGGTAGGTCGGCAGGTCGGTGCGCTGCTTGAAGGTCAGGCCATATTCCTGGTTGGCCGCGTAGAACACGCCGTTTTCCAGCACGTTCTTCAGCTCGAAGTACGGCTTGAGCTGGGATTCGTCGAAGTTGTACTTGGCCTGGCGCACCTTCTCGCTGTAGTAGGCCCAGTCCCAGGCCTCGAGCTTGAAGCTCGGCTTGCGTGCGGCCTTCTGTTCCTTGTCGATCATCGCCTGCAGGTCGGCCGCCTCGCGCTTGGCATTGGCCACCGCCGCCGGCGCCAGTTTGCCCAGCATCGCGTTGACCGCTTCGGGCGTCTTGGCGGTCTGGTTTTCCAGCGAATAGGCCGCGTAGGTCGGGAAGCCGAGCAGCTTGGCCTTGTCGGCGCGCAGCTTCATGATGCGCGACACCAGCGCGGTGTTGTCGTACTGGCCGCCGTGGCTGCCACGCGACACCGAGGCGTCGTAGATCTTCTTGCGCAGTTCGCGATTCTTCAACTGTGTCAGCGGCGGCTGGCCGGTGGTGTTGAGCAGCGCGATCACGTACTTGCCGTCGAGCTTGCGCGCCTTGGCGGCTTCGGCGGCGGCGGCGATCTGTTCCTCGGACAGGCCGTCGAGCTGCTTGACGTCATCGACGACGACGGCAGCGGCATTGACTTCGGCCAGCACGTTCTGGCTGAAGGTGGTGCCCAGGTTGGCCAGCTCGGCATTCATCGCCTTGAGCGTGGTCTTGTCGGCATCGGAGAGCTTGGCGCCGTCGCGGACGAAGTCGCTGTAGTACTTCTCGACCAGGCGCACGCCTTGCGCGTCCAGGCCCAACTGGTTGCGTTGGTCGTACAGCGTCTGGATGCGCGCGAACAGCTTGCCGTTGAGCGAGATCGCGTCACGGTGCGCGGCGAACTTCGCCGAGTAGTCGGCCTGCAGTTTCTTGCGCGCGTCGTTGGTGTCGGCACCGACCAGATTGAAGAACACCGTGGTGGCGCGATCGAGCGTGGCGCCGCTTTTTTCCAGCGCGATGAGGGTGTTGTCGAAGCTCGGCTTGGCTTTCTGGTTGGCGATCTTGTCCACTTCCTTCAACTGCTCGGCCATGCCGGCGTCGAAGGCGGGTGCGAAGTCGCTGTCGGTGATCTTGTCGAACTGCGGGTAGTGCAGCGGCAGCGTGCTGTCTGCGAAGAACGGATTGGCGTGGGTGGCGGCCTGCGTGGTGGCAGGTGCGGCGATGCTGTAGGACGGCATGGCAAGTCCCAGGGAAGCGGCCAGGGCAAAGGCGAGACGGGTGGTCAAGAGGGTTGCTCCAAAGTGCGAACCGCCGAGGCTACCCCAGCCAGGCCGGACAGGCGTGTGACAAAAGGCATGGCTGCAAGGTCTTCGCCTTGCCATCAGGCGGGCGCGAGCAGTGCGGGCCTTGCGGGCCCAGGACCGCTGCCGCCGTGCGTGCGCCGCCGCCGGACGGGCGCTGCCGATACGCGCTGCGGCACGTTTTTCATTCGGCTGCATGCCGGCTGCCCGGCGAGCTGCCGATCTGCCTGCCTGGCCGATGCTGGCCGCTAGCGCGCCGTGCCAGCGGCCGGCCACGGTCGGGATCATCGGGTAGGGCCAGGTGGCTGCGGCAACGGGTCCGTCGAAAACCGCCTTTTTCCCCGGCTGACACGCTTGCGATCGCGATGCCGCGCTGCGGGCCGTTGCGTTACGCTGCCCTGCTTGCACACAGCGGGGCGGCCATGAGCGACATCTCCACGTTTGAATTCACCGACCTGGACGGTCGTACACAGTCGATGCGCGATTACGCCGGCAAGGTGGTGCTGGTGGTCAATGTCGCGTCGAAATGCGGCTTTACCCCGCAATACGCCGGACTGCAGGCGCTATGGCAGCGCTATCGCGACCGTGGGCTGGTGGTGATCGGGTTTCCCTGCGACCAGTTTGGTCACCAGGAGCCGGGCGATGCCGCGCAGATCCGCCAGTTCTGCTCACTCGATTATGCCGTGGATTTTCCGCTGGCCGAGAAGGTCGAGGTCAATGGCAGCGGCGCGCATCCGCTGTGGCGGTGGCTCAAGCACGAACAGCGTGGCGTGTTGGGATCGGAAGCGATCAAGTGGAACTTCACCAAATTCCTGATCGGCCGCGATGGCACGGTGCTGGAGCGTTACGCGCCGACCACCAAGCCGGACGCCCTGGCGGCGGACATCGAACGCGCGCTGGGCGCGTGATCGCGCAGGGCATGGCGCTGGAACCGTAGGAGCGCACCCGGGCGCGACGAGGCATTACCGGGAATGCCTCGTCGCGCCCAGGTACGCTCCTACGACAGCGGATTTCGCCGAGGCGTGATGTGAAACGCCGCATTGCGCTGGCGTTTCACGCCGGTCGCATCACTTCTCGACGAAGGCGCGCTCGAACACGTAATGCCCCGGCGTGCCGATGCGTGGCGAGGTCTGGAAGCCACGCGCGTCCAGCAGGGTGCGCAGGTCGGCCAGCATCTGCGGGCTGCCGCAGATCATGAAGCGGTCGTTGGCCGGATCCAGCGGCGGCAAGCCCAGCGTGTGCTGCATGCGGCCATCGGCCATCAGTTCGGTCAGGCGGCCCTGATTGGCGAACGCCTCGCGCGTCACCGCCGGGTAATACAGCAACTTCTCGCGCAGCAGGTCGCCGAGGAATTCGTGCTGCGGCAGCTCGCGCTCGAAGTAGTCGCGGTAGGCCAGATCCTGCACGAAGCGCACGCCCTGGGTCAGGATCACCTTGTCGAAACGCTCGTAGGTTTCCGGATCCTTGATCACCGACAACCACGGCGCCAGGCCGGTGCCGGTGCCCAGCAGGTACAGATTGCGGCCCGGGTGCAGGTCGCTGATCAGCAGCGTGCCGGTGGGCTTCTTGCCGACCAGCACCTTGTCACCGGGCTGGATGTGCTGCAGCCGCGAGGTCAGCGGGCCATCCGGCACCTTGATGCTGAAGAACTCCAGATGTTCTTCCCAATTGGCACTGGCGATCGAGTACGCCCGCAGCAGCGGGCGGGTTTCAGTCTCCAGGCCGATCATCACGAACTGCCCGTTCTCGAAGCGGAAACCGGCATCGCGGGTGGTGGTGAAGCTGAAGTAGGCATCGGTCCAGTGGCGGACCTCAAGCACCGTTTCGGCGCCGAAAGCGGAAGACATACCGGTAAGTGTCGTGGGAAGAGTACCGGCCAATTCTACCTCAAGCCGGCCAAATGAGATGAACTCTCATTTGGATGGCCGGGATTCGGGAGTCGGGATTGGGGATTCGCTAGAGCAGATCCTGGGTTCTGGAGTCATAGGGGCTTGCGGATGAACCGGCAGCTCTTACTAATCCCCAATCCCGACTCCCCAATCCCCAGCCTCACCGATACCCCGCCGCCTGCAACTCGAACAGTTCCGCATAGCGCCCGCCCTGCGCCATCAGCTCGGCGTGGGTGCCGTTGGCCTCGATGCGGCCGGCGGCCAGCACCAGGATGCGGTCGGCCATGCGCACGCTGGAGAAGCGGTGCGAGATCAGCACCGCGGTGCGGTTGTCCGACAGCTCCTTGAAGCGCTGGAACACCTCGAACTCGCTGCGCGCATCCAGTGCGGCGGTGGGTTCGTCCAGGATCATCAGCTGCGCATCGCGCATGTAGGCGCGCGCGATGGCGATCTTCTGCCACTGCCCGCCGGACAGGTCCACGCTGTTCTTGAAACGGCGCCCGACCAACTGGTCGTAGCCATCGGGCAGGCTGTCGATCAGCTCGCCGGCCATCGCACGCTGCGCAGCGGCGCGGATGCGCGGCGCATCGTCCATCGCATCGACCTGGCCGACGCCGATGTTCTCGCCCACGCTCAGGTGATAGCGCACGAAGTCCTGGAAGATCACGCCCAGGTTGGCGCGCACATCGTCCAGGTCGTAATCGCGCAGGTCCTGGCCATCGAGCAGGATGCGGCCTTCGTCCGGGTCGTACAACCGCGCCAGCAGCTTGACCAGGGTGGTCTTGCCGGCGCCGTTTTCGCCGACCAGCGCCAGCACTTCGCCGGCACGCAGTTCGAAATCCAGATGCCGCACCGTCCACTGCTCGGCATCCGGGTAGCGGAAGCCCACGTCCTCGAACACGAAGCCCTGGCGGATCGGGCGCGGCACCGGCAGCGCGTTCGGGCGCGAGCGGATCTCCGGCACGATGTTGAAGAACGAATACAGATCGTCCAGATACAAGGCCTGGCCGGCGACCTGCGAGAACCCGATCAGCAGGCCTTCCAGCAACTGGCGCAGGCGCAGGAAACTGCCGGCCAGGAAGGTCAGGTCACCGATGCTGAAATCGCCGCGCACAGTGCGCCAGGCGATGTAGCCATAGGCCATGTAGTAGCCCAGCGTGCCCAGTGCAGCCAGCAACGCGCCCCACAACGCACGCTTGCGCGCCAGTGCGCGGTTGGCCTGGAAGAACTTGTCGGCCAGCCGGCGATAGCGCGTGATCAGGAACCGGTGCAGGTTGAGGATCTTGACTTCCTTGGCGGTCTCGACGCTGGCGCCGACCTGGCGCAGGTAGTCGAGCTGGCGCCGCTCCGGCGTCCACTGGAAGTTGAGCGAATAGCCCAATGCGTTGAAATGCGCCTCGCCGATGAAGGCCGGGATCAGCGCGATCGCCAGCAGCAGGATCAACCACGGCGCATACACCACCAGGCCCACCGCCAGGCTGACCACGGTGATGGCGTCCTGCACCTGGCCGAACAGCTGGCTCATCAGGTTCATGCGGTTCATGGTCTGGCGCCGCGCGCGATCCAGCTTGTCTTGCCGGTCGGGGTCTTCGAAATCCTCCAGATCCAGCTGTGCGGCGTGTTCCATCAGGCGCACGCTGGCGGCGTTGTTGAACAGTTCCGACAGCAATGCATCGGCATAGCCGACCAGCCGGCCGAGCAGGTCCGACCCGATCGCCAGGGCCAGTTCCAGCGCCAGCAGTTCCAGCAGCCGGTTCAGGCGCCCGCTGCCCAGCGCCTGGGCCAGCGAGTCGAAGGCCGGTGGTTGGCCGACCAGGTGGATCGCCTCGTCGATGATCAGTTTGCCGATATACAACGAGGCCACCGGCATCAACGCGCGCAGCACGCGCAGGCCGATGCTGCTGGCGCTCAGCCAGCGGCTGGTCTGCCAGATCTGGCGCAGGAACGGGGGCAGGTTGCGCAGCGCATCCAGGCGCTCGCGCAGGGTGGGGCCGGGACGGGGAACGGTGGGCGCGGTGGCGCCGGAACGGGAAGCTGACATCGCATCAGTGTGCAGCGCTTTGCGTGGGCGCGGGGTGTTGGAGCGCAGCAGTGCGCATTGCGGCAGTGGCGCGCGATCGCTGCTGCGGCGCTGGCTGCAGGCTTGCACGGCAACGCGATCGGTGTCTGGCGGCGCGCCCGCGCCGCGGGCCGACCCTGCGCGCTCGATGGCCCGATCAATCGCCTCGATTGACGCAACGCCCGGACGCGCCGGAAGTTTCGACTAAAATGGCCGGATTGCCCCCGCCAGCCGTAGAGCCAGCCGTGACCTCGATCAAGCAGGAAGACCTCATCCAGTCCGTCGCCGACGCGTTGCAGTACATCAGCTACTACCACCCGGTCGATTACATCAGGAACCTGTCCGCTGCCTACGAGCGCGAAGAGTCGCCGGCGGCCAAGGACGCCATCGCGCAGATCCTGATCAACTCGCGCATGTGCGCCGAAGGCCACCGCCCGATCTGCCAGGACACCGGCATCGTCACCGTGTTCCTCGAGATCGGCATGAACGTGCGCTGGGACGACGCCACGATGGGCGTGGAGGACATGGTCAACGAAGGCGTGCGCCGCGCCTACAACCACCCCGACAACAAGCTGCGCGCCAGCGTGCTGGCCGACCCGGCCGGCAAGCGCACCAACACCCGCGACAACACCCCGGCGGTGGTCAACACCAAGATCGTGCCCGGCCACCATGTCGAGGTGATCGTCGCGGCCAAGGGCGGCGGCTCGGAGGCCAAGAGCAAGTTCGCCATGCTCAACCCGTCCGACTCCATCGTCGACTGGGTGCTCAAGACCGTGCCGACCATGGGCGCGGGCTGGTGCCCGCCGGGCATGCTCGGCATCGGCATCGGCGGCACTGCGGAAAAGGCCATGCTGCTGGCCAAGGAAGCGCTGATGGAGCCGATCGACATCGTCGACCTGCAGGCGCGCGGCGCCTCCAATCGTGCCGAGGAACTGCGGCTTGAACTGTACGAAAAGGTCAACGCGCTCGGCATCGGCGCGCAGGGCCTGGGCGGCCTGACCACGGTGCTGGACATCAAGGTCAAGGATTACCCGACCCACGCCGCCAACCTGCCGGTGGCGTTGATCCCCAACTGCGCGGCCACCCGCCATGCGCACTTCACCCTGGACGGCAGCGGCCCGGTGATGCTGGATCCGCCGTCGCTGGAGGACTGGCCCAAGCTCACCTATAACCCGAGCAACGCGCGCCGGGTCAACCTGGACACCATCACCAGGGAAGAAGTCGCCAGTTTCAAACCGGGTGAAGTGGTGCTGCTCAACGGCAAGCTGCTGACCGGCCGCGACGCCGCGCACAAGCGCATGATCGACATGCTCAACCGCGGCGAGACCTTGCCGGTCGACTTCACCAACCGCTTCATCTACTACGTCGGCCCGGTCGATCCGGTGCGCGACGAAGTGGTCGGCCCGGCCGGCCCGACCACCGCCACGCGCATGGACAAGTTCACCCGCCAGATGCTCGAGCAGACCGGCCTGCTGGGCATGGTCGGCAAGTCTGAGCGCGGCGATGCCGCCATCGATGCGATCCGCGACAACAAGGCCGTCTACCTGATGGCGGTCGGCGGCTCGGCTTATCTGGTCTCCAAGGCGATCAAGGCCGCACGCGTGCTGGCCTTCGAAGATCTGGGCATGGAGGCGATTTACGAATTCGAGGTCAAGGACATGCCGGTGACGGTGGCGGTGGATGCCACCGGCGAGTCGGTGCACAAGACCGGCCCGCGCCAGTGGCAATCGCGCATCGGCAAGATTCCGGTGGTGGTGGAATAAGTAAACCTGGAACGGCGACGCACGTGCACTGCGTCGCCGTTTTCGGTTTGGGCGCTGCGCGTGCCTGCTGTTCGCACGCGGTGCCTGGGTCCTGGAAAACGCCTGCATGCGTGTCTCACTTCGGTGGCGGACGGCCCGGCAGGAACGGGCTATGCTCGGGGCCTACATGCCGGCACCCTCAGGAGAACAGGAATGCTCCGTCTCATCTGCCTTGCCGTCCTGGTGTGCGCCAGCCTGCCGCTGGCAGCGCAACAAAGGACCCCGCCCACCGTGCTGTTTCCGTCCGGCAACTATGCGCCGCACCCCGCCGCGCCAGTACCGTTTGCCGAGAAAAAGCCGCTCAAGCCCAGCGACACCGCAACGCGCTTCGACGGCCCCTCGGCGATGGAGCGCTGCCTCGCGCAGTGCAACCGCCGCGCCGCGCAGTGCGCCGCCGACCGGCCCAGCGAAAGCAGCTGCCGCATGGCGGTGGCACCACGCGGAAAGAGCTGCGACGCCACCCAGAATCCGGCGCAGCGGGCCAATTGCATGGCCCAGGTGTTCGATTGCACCCAGCAGAGCGATGTCAATCGCTGTGAACCGCACAAGCTCGCCTGCTTGCGTTCCTGTACCAACTAGTCCTGCACCAACTACGAGGGAGTCTGCATGACCACGACGCTGTACCACGCCCCCAGCACTGCCGCACTGGTCGTGCATTGGCTGCTGATCGAACTCGATGTGCCGCACGTGCTGCATCCGCTGGATTTCGAGCGCGCCGAGCAGAAATTCCCCGCGTATCTCGCACTCAACCCGGCCGGCGTGGTGCCGACCCTGGTGCTGGATGGGCAGGTGCTGACCGAGGCGGCGGCCATCGTGCTGCACCTGGCCGACCTGCATCCGCAGGCTGGCTTGGCACCGCCGCCGGGGACGCCGGCACGGGCGGCGTACTACCGGTGGATGTTCTTCTGCGCCAACACCTTGCAGCCGGCCTACCGGGCCTGGTTCTATCCGGACGAGCCGGCCGGCGCCGCGCATGCCGATGCCGTGCAGGCCCAGGCACGCGCCAGGCTCGAAGCGGCCTGGGCCCAGGTCGACGCGCACCTGCAGGCCAATGGTCCGTATCTGCTGGGCCAGACCCTGTCCGCAGCCGATTTCATGCTGACCATGCTGATGCGTTGGTCGCGCAACATGCCCCGGCCCAGCGACACCTGGCCGGCCCTGCAGGCGCATGCGCAGCGAATGAAAGTCCGCCCGGCATTTCAGGAAACCTATCGCCGCGAGGGTCTGACGGACTGGACCTGAACCCGGGGGCGCGGGTTGCGAAATCGTGTCGACATAAGCCCGCGCCGGGCCATGGTGCCGCGCCTGGCCCGGTGTACGATCGCGAGACAACCAGAGAGCAGGGGCTCGTCCATGTCGCACTCCGCATCCCGTCGAAAACTGCTGCAATGCGCCTGTTGTGCGCCGATTGCCGCCGCCGCCGCGTCACTGCCGTTTGCCGCGGGCGCGGCGCCGTCGAAGAAGACCGATCTCAATGCCGAGCAGGCCTTGCAGATCCTGCGTGACGGCAATGCCGCGTTCGTGGAAAACCGCCCCAAAAAGGTCATTTCCGACAGCAAGCGCCGTCTGGAACTGGCGCTGGGACAGACCCCGTTCGTGATCCTGGTGTCGTGCTCGGATTCGCGGGTGCCGCCGGAGTTGCTGTTCGGGCGTGGCCTGGGCGAGATGTTCATCGTCCGCAATGCCGGCAATACCGTCGACACCACCGCGTTGGGATCGATCGAATACGCGGTCAGCCAGCTCGGCGTGCCGCTGGTGGTGGTGATGGGCCACGAAAGCTGTGGCGCGGTTGCTGCGGCGGTGTCGGTGGTGGAGCAGAACGCCTTCTTCCCCGGTGCGATCGGCGCGATGATCGAGCCCATCGTCCCGGCGGTACTGACCGCCAAGAGCAAGGGCGGCGACGACCTGCTGGCGGCCTCGGTCAAGGCCAACGTCAAGCGCACCGTGGACCGCCTGCGGGGCGCGTCCGAACCGGCGCTGCTCGAACCGCTGCGTGCAGGCAATGTCCGCGTGGTCGGTGCGTACTACACCTTGAAAGATGGCAAGGTCGATTTCTTCGACGTCTGATCGCCGCCAACACCGCGTCATCCAGCAAGGCCGTTTTTCATGAACACGGCGCAGCACGGTCTGCTGCGCTGTTGTCTACCCGCAATCGCATAAGTAAAAAGCCGGCATGCGCGCATGCCGGCTTTTCAATGAGTCTGGACGTTGCTCACTGCAGCAACGCGACCTGCTTAGAACCACTCCAGCAACGACACGCCCAGGCCGATGTAGGTGGCCTTGTGGTTGTAGTCGATCAGGCTTTCGCCGTAGCCGTCGAACACCTGCACGTGACCGCGCAGCAGGTTGGTGATCGGGAAGCCGTAATCCAGCTGCACCGAGCCGTGCGAGCGGTCGCCGCCGCGTAGCGAATGCCGCGCGATCAACGCCACTTCGTGCCCGTCCTTGTTGTAGACCAGCGTGGCATCGCCACGGCCCATGTAATCCTCGATATCGGGATTGTTGTCGTCGGCACGGTCTTCCTTGATGCGGAACCACGGGCGCAACGTCAGCGCCCAGTTCTCGCGATCCAGGCCGATGTTGAGGATGACCCGGTTCCAGGAGCGCGACAGCGGATCTTCGCGGCCATTGGACATGTGGTTGATGCTGATGCCGCTCATGCGGCCCTTCCAGCCGAACAGGCTGTAGTTGTTGCGGAACACCAGCATCGCTTCCGGCTCGTAATTGGTTTCGCGGAACGGGCGCGAGGCATCGCTGTTGTAGGCCTGCCAGCGCGAGCTCTGGGTGTAGCCCATCCAGATGTCGCCGTTGTCGCCGAACAGATCCTCGACCACCTTGGTCTTGAAGCTGAGCTGGAACTTCAGTTCGGTGCTGTCCAGTTGCTGCGGGGTGGACACCGAGTTGGCCGGATTCGGCGACTGCGGGGTGCGGTTGGAATCGCTGGTCCAGAACGCCGGCAACAGGTAGACCGGCTTGTAACCGCGCAGCTGGAAGGTGCCCAGCTTGGAATCCTTGGCCAGCTCCCAGCGGCGATCCAGCAACGAGCCGCGGCCGGCATTGGCAACTGCCTCGGCCTTGGGCTGGTCCTGGCCATCGGCGCGGAAGAAATCGCCAACGCGGCTGATGGCGCGCTCATCCTGCGGCTTGGACTCCTTCTGCTTGGCGATCTGCGCGGCGGCGTCGGCCTCGGCGGTCAATTGCGGCGTGTAGCCCAGCGCCTGGTCGTAACAGGCCAGCCGCGCCGCATCCGAGGTGACGGAGGTGCAGGCCTGCGGCGAAGCCGGAGTGGGGGCGATTTCCTGGGCGTGCGCCAGCGGCGCGGCCGCCAGGGCAATCAGTATCAGGGGACGGGTGCGGTGCTTGGACATGGGCAGTCTGGCCGAAGAAGGCGCCAGGCAGGCGCGTCAGATGCGAAGCTTAACGGTCGCGCCTGCATACGCGATGTGTACACGGTGGCATAACATCCTGGCGGTGCTGCAATTGAAGGGCGTCGGCAGCCGACGAACGCTTGCGCCGTCCTCGTCAGGACGAGCCTGCATGCAAACAGGAGTGGTCGTGGTCGGGCCGTCGCGAGCGACTAGAAGAACCAGGCAATGGCAAACACGCCCAGCATGCACAGGCCGAGCGCCAGCTTGGTCGCGGTGCCGAACACGATGCCCAGCCAGGTGCCGATGCCGACCTTGGTGGCCTGGTCGGACTTGCGGGTCTGCCAGTATTCGCCGAGCCACGCGCCGGCGAACGGGCCGACGAACAGGCCGATCGGCATGAAGAAGATGCCGGCGACCGAGCCGATCACCGATCCCCACAATGCCGCCTTGCTGGCACCCACCCGCTGGGCGCCGTACACCGTGGCGAGGAAGTCGATCGCAAACGACAACGCGGTCATCAGGCCCAGGATCACCAGCGCCACCCAGCCGACATGGGCGAAGCCATCTGCCCAGGCGGCCACCAGCAGTCCTGCGAACACCAGCGGCAGGCCCGGCAGCGCTGGCAGGACGACCCCGGCAAGGCCGATCAGTACCAGCACGCCAGCCAGGAAGTAGTAGACGACGGTCGTATCCATGAGGTTCAAAAATGTCCTGTTTCAGGCTTGACAAAATTGTGCAAGACCTGCTTGAAAATTCGTTTTGTGCGGGTTAAGTTGCCAGCGCTGCTGTTTGCAACGGTCACCGTGAATCGTGGCCTGATGCGGTAGATCGTTCGATCCGCTACATCCTTGTACCTCGCTTCCTCCTTGCAATCACAGCCACCACCGTCAGTCCATCACAGTGTCGTAGGGAGTCAGTCGAGATGTCCAATATCGAACGCGAGAATGGTGTCGTGAAGTGGTTCAACGATGCCAAGGGCTTTGGCTTCATCAGTCGCGAAAACGGCGAGGACGTCTTCGTCCATTTCCGTGCGATCCAGATCCAGGGCTTCAAAAGCCTCAAGGAAGGCCAGAAGGTCAGCTTCACCGTCGTGCAGGGACAGAAGGGCCTGCAGGCCGACGCGGTGCAGGTGGTCTGAGCGAGGCGCGACACGCCAGGCCATCGTGCAGACAGCAGAAAGGCCCGTTGCCGGGCCTTTCTCTCGTCTCGCCAACGCTGGCGAATCGAATGTAGCGAGCAGTCGTCAGGCAGGTGCGGAGCAATCGCATTGCACGCGTGGTCCACGCCGGTTCCGGCGGCCAACCGCGCCCACCTGACAATGCGCGCCGTCGTTGTGCTGGCGCTCCGGCTGCGTGCGTCGATCAGCGCAGCACGACCTTGCCGTTGACCACACGCACATAGGCGTTTTCGCGCACGCCGGCCAGATCGCGCTGGTTCACCACGATGACGCGGCCATCGTCCATGCGCACCTGCACATCGAAGCTCTCGCTGGTGACGTTGTTCTGGATCGCATTGCCCGCCACCGCGCCGGCGGCGGCACCGGCCACGGCCGAGACGTTCTTGTTGCCCTTGCTGCCACCGGTCTCCTTGGAGATCTGGCGCCCGGCCACCGCGCCGACGATGCCGCCGAGCACCGCGCCGGTGCCAGTGGGAGCGCTGCGGGTCGGGCCGACTTCATCGATGCGGGTCACGATGCCGCAATCCACACAGCGTGCCTGCGGCTGCGAGTAGCCCTGGTCGTAGCCGCGGTCGCCGCGGTAGCTGCCGTACTGGGGCTGGGAGGTGGCGCAGCCAACCAGCGTTGCGGTTGCAGCCAGGCCAATGACGAGCAGTCGGGTCTTCATGAGGTCTCTCCGGGGTGGTTCGAAAAAGCGGTCAGGGCCGCGGCGACGTCATCCTGTGTTGGTCCGGGTGAACGGTCTGCCAACTGCATCACTCCAGGCTTAACGAAACCCGAGCGTCCTGTTCACCACCGCGGCAATGCGTAGCGCCTGGGCGCGCGCTGGCGGTCAGCGGAAGTCGCGATGACAGGCCTCGCAGGCGTCATTGATCTGTGTCCTGACCGCAGCAAGCGCGGCGCAATCGGCTGGGGGCGTGCGCCGTGCCTGGTCCAGAACGGTGCGCAGGGCGCTGGCATGCTCGCCGAAGCGGCGGTCTTCGCCGATGTCAGGAAACGCCGGTTCCACTTCGTCGGCAAGCAGGCGCAGCGATTGCAGCCGCGCTCGCTGGCGTGTGGCATCGCAGCTGGCATTGGCGTCGGATTGCAAGGCGCGCAGCTGGTAAGCCATCACCTGCATCAGGCTGTCCGGCACCGGATCGCGTGTGGCCTGCAGCACGCGCGCCACCATCACCGTGCCGACCAGCCCGATCAGGATGCCCAGCACCAGCAGGAACGCATAGCGGGAGGCGCGCGATTGTTCGGTGGGTGGGGCGGGCATGGACGGAACTCCGGTGGACGCGGACATCAGTATGTCGATGGGCGCGCGCTGAGCGGCGCGCGTAAAATAGGCCGATGAAAGCACAATGGCGTGAACGCTTTGCCGGTATCGACCGGCTGTACGGAGTCGGCACGGTGGAGCGGCTGGCCGCCTGCCGCGTGGCGGTGGTCGGGATGGGGGGCGTGGGCTCGTGGGTGGTCGAGGCGCTGGCGCGCACCGGTGTCGGGCACATCCGCTTGATCGACGCCGACGACCTGTGCGTGTCCAACACCAACCGGCAACTGCCGGCGTTGGCAGGGCAGTACGGACGCAACAAGGCGCGCGCGATGGCCGAGCGCTGCCTGGCGATCAATCCGGAGATCCATGCCGATGCGGTGGAGGCGTTTCTCACCGCCGGCAATATCGAACAGCTGCTCGGCGATGACTTCGATCTGGTGATCGATGCCTGCGACAGCTTCCGGGTGAAGGTGGAAACCATCGCCTGGTGCCGCCGACGCAAGCTGCCCTTGCTGACGGTGGGCGCCGCTGGCGGGCGCACCGACCCCACCCTGGTGCGCGTACGCGATGTCTCGCGCACCGAGCACGACGCGATGCTGGCGCTGATCCGCAAGAAGCTGCGCAGCGAGTTCAACTTCCCCAAGAATCCGCAGCGCTATTTCGGCGTGCCGGCGGTGTACTCGCTGGAGAACGTCAAATATCCGCAGGCCGATGGCAGCGTCTGCGGCATCCGCCCGCAGCTGGATGCCGACGCCACGCTCAAGCTGGATTGCGGCGCCGGGCTGGGCGCGGCCACGCATATCACCGGCACCTTTGCGTTTGTCGCGGTGGGCAAGGCCCTGGAGATGTTGCTCAAGCCGAAGGTGGCTGCTGCCAGGCCTGTTGCCGAGGCTGCCTCGGCGGGGTGAGTGCGCGTGTTGCCGCTTCGTGCGGCAACGGGCAGTGCGATCAGCCCGGCAACCCGAACAACCGCCGCGCGTTGGCGCTGGTCTGCGCGGCGATGTGCTCGACCGCCTCGCCGCGTAGCTGTGCGATGCAGTCCAGCACCGTGCGCAGGTAGGCCGGCTCGTTGCGTTGGCCGCGGATGCTGGCGTCGGGCTGATCCGGCGCATCGGTTTCCAGCAGCAGCCACTCCAGCGGCATCGTTGCGGCCAGGCCGCGCAGGCGATTGGCACGCGGGTAGGTGACCGGGCCGCCCAGGCCGATCATGAAATCCAGCTTCCACAATTGCCGTGCCTGTTCGGGGCTGCCGGCGAAGCTGTGCACCACACCACGCAGGCCGCCCACGGCCTTGATGCGGGCGATGACCTCTTCGGTGGCGCGCCGCGCATGCACGATCAGCGGCAGCTCGAAGCGCCTGGCCAGCTGCAGTTGCCCGTCGAAATAATCGCGCTGCATCTGCGCGTCCAGCCCGTCCAGATAGAAGTCCAGCCCGCACTCGCCAATGGCGCAGGGCCGCTCGCGCTCGATCCACTCGGACAGCAGCTCCAGATGCTCGGGGCGGTGCTGATCGAGAAAGATCGGGTGCAGCCCGTAGGCGGGGTGCAACCCGGGGGCCTGGGTGCAGACGGAGCGCAGCGCCGGCCAGCTGGCGGCGGTGATCGCCGGGATCACCTGCTGCACGACACCGGCCGCCTGCGCGCGCGCGATCACCGCGGCGCGGTCGTGCTCGAACTCGCCGGCATCCAGATGGCAATGGCTATCGACCAGCTGCATCAATCGCGGCGCACCGGCGCGGGCAGCGGTGCCTTGCGCGTCTTCCAGTTGGCCAGCAGCAGCGTGGTCAGGCCGAACAGCAGCTCGTCCAGGAACGGGATCGGGTCCGGGAGCACCAGGTCGACCAGAAACAGCGCCGCAGCCAGCTTGAACAAGGTGGGGTAGCGCAGCTTGCTGGCCCAGTCCAGGGCGCGCGAGGTGATGGGGTTGCGCATGCGAATGCTCCGGCTGTTAGAGGCGCATGAAGTAACCGCTAGCTGAACTTAACTGCGGCGTTCATGAGCGAGGGCGTTTTTGTTCAGGGTTCACGTGCTGGAATCACGCCGTCAACAACGCGGCGTGTCCGCACGGAGCTGGATCATGAAGAGCAATACGACAACTATACTGGTCGCTGCTGGTGCGTTGCTGGTCGGAGGCGTGGCCACTGCTGCCTTTATGAACAATCGCCCGTCATCCGGCGATTTCGTCGCCAACGGCGAGCCGGCACCGCGTGGTCTGGAATACGCCGACGTGGTCAAGGTGGCACCGATCACCGAGCGCGAGCCGCAGTACGCGCAGGTCGTCAACAGCGCGGCCATCCGCGAAACCACCACCAGCTCCTCGCCGCGTGAAGTCTGCCGCGACGTGGTGGTGCAGGAACGTCTGCCCGAGCGCGATGGCAATGTCGGCGGCACCGTCGCCGGTGCGGTGATCGGCGGCCTGCTCGGCAACCAGGTCGGCGGCGGCAACGGCCGCAAGCTGGCCACGGTGGCCGGTGCGGTCGGTGGCGGCATGGTCGGTAATCGCGTGGACCGCAACCATGTCGGTGGCCGCGTGGTGGATCGCACCGAGCGCCAGTGCCATACCGAAAACGCCAATTCGCAGTCCTCGCGCGTGGTGGGCTACGACGTGACCTACCGCAATGCCGACGGCACCACCGGCACCATGCGCATGGACAGCAAGCCGGGCGAGCGCATCTCGCTGGGCGATGCCGACAACGTGGTGGCCTACGACGTGACCTACCGTTATGACGGTTTCGAAAAGACCGTACGCATGAACGACAAGCCGGCCAGCGACCGCCTGCCGGTGGTCGACGGTCAGCTGGTGACCCAGACCGCCTCGACGGCCGGTGACCGCGGCGTCCGTGTGGATGCGGGCAGCACGCGCCAGTAAATCGCTGGCAGCCACCCACCCGGGATCGCTGCAGTAGCAGGAAAGGAGCCGGCATTGCCGGCTCTTTTCGTTTCCAGGCGCCAGCGGTGCATCCCGTGCGCTGCACGGGCGCCGCCATGTCCGGCCGGCAACTGGCTGATAATCGTTGCTTATCCTGCAGTGGAATCCGACATGCCGGTACGTCCCGATGATCTGTTCGATGTACGCGCGCTGCTGACCGATGAAGAGCGGGCAGTGCAGGATGCGGTGGCGCGCTTCACCGACACGCGGGTGCTGCCGGCGATCGGCGACGCCTTCGATGCAGGGCGCTTCCCGCGCGAATGGGTGCCGGAACTGGCGGAGCTCGGCCTGCTGGGCGCCAGCCTGCCGGTACGCGATGGCGGCGCGGGCCTGGGCGCGGTGGCGTACGGATTGATCTGCCAGGAACTGGAGCGCGGCGACAGCGGCCTGCGCAGTTTCGTCAGCGTGCAGTCCTCGCTGTGCATGTACCCGATCCATGCGTACGGCAGCGACGAACAGCGCCAGCGCTGGTTACCGGAGATGGCAGCGGGGCGTCTGATCGGCTGTTTCGGGTTGAGCGAAGCCCAGGGTGGCTCGGACCCGGCCGCGATGACCACGCGCGCGGTACGGCAGGGCGATGGCTGGCGCTTGAACGGGTCCAAGATGTGGATCACCAACGGCAGCATCGCCGGCATTGCGATCATCTGGGCACATACCGATGACGGGGTGTGCGGCTTTCTGGTGGAGACCGGCAGCGCCGGCTTCCGTGCGCAGGACATCGGACACAAGATGAGCCTGCGCGCGTCGGTGACCTCGGGGCTGTTCCTGGACGATGTCTATGTGCCGGAGCAAATGCGGTTGCCGAACGCGGCCGGTCTGAAGGCGCCGTTGAATTGCCTCAATCAGGCGCGTTACGGCATTGCCTGGGGTGCGATCGGTGCGGCGGTGGCCTGTCTGCGCGAGGCGCTGGCCTACAGCGGGCAGCGCATCCTGTTCGGCCGGCCGCTGGCGGCCACGCAGAGCGCGCAGATCAAGCTGGCCGACATGGCCCGGCGGATTTCCACTGCGCAGCTGCTGGCGCTGCAGCTCGGACGCCTGAAGGAAGCCGGCCAGCTGCGGCCCGAACAGATCTCGCTGGCAAAATGGAATAATTGCCGCATGGCCCTGGACGTGGCGCGCGAGTGCCGCGATCTGCTCGGCGCGGCCGGCATCACCACCGAGCATGTGGCGATCCGGCATGCGCTGAACCTGGAATCGGTGATCACCTACGAGGGCACCGAGACCGTGCATCAGTTGGTGGTCGGGCGTGCGTTGACGGGACTCAATGCGTTTTGACGAGGAGTGGGTGTTGATCGACAAGGATGGAAGGCGGCGCCTGCGTGGCGTGTCCTGGATGCTCTGCGTGCTGGCGGTGGTTGCGAGCGTGATCGTACCGGCACAGGCCAGCGAGGCGCCGCGCATGGCGCCGCCACCGGCCTGGGTCATCGCCGATGCGGTGCCCGACAAGGTGCCCGGTGCCAGCGGGCTGCGCTATGAGCTGGTCTCCGATCAGGTCGATCTGACCGGCGCCGCGCCGCAGGCGTATCGCCGCCTCAGTTACACCGTGCAGCGTGCGAAGAGCCTGGACGAAGCCGGGCAGATCTCCATCGATTACCAGCCGCAATACCAGCAGCTGGCGCTCAACAGCCTGGAGGTCTGGCGCGACGGCAGGCGCATCGACATGCGCACACAGGCGCACTACGCCAGGTTGCGCCGCGAAAGCGGACTGGAAGAGGGCCTGATCGATGGCGCGCTGACGCTGTCGATCACCTTGCCGGACCTGCGCGTGGGCGACCGGGTCGACTATGGGGTGACCATCACTGGCAGCAATCCGGTGTTCGGCAAGGGCTATTACGACGTGTTCGACGCGCGCTACGGCGTACCGCTGGGCGAGCGCCGGGTGCGAGTGCGGTATCCCGCCGGGATGGGATTGCAGTGGCGGGTGAGCGCGCCAGGCTTCAGCCGCAACGTCAGCCGCGCCGGCGACGTGGCGACGCTGGACATTGCAGCGCGCGACCTGCCCGCGGTACAGGAGGAAAAAGACGCCCCGGAGGATGTCGATCCGTATGGCCTGATCGAAGTCTCCACGGCCGGCAACTGGGAAACGGTGGCGGCGTGGGCAGCGCAGCTGTATCCGCGCGCGTTCAAGGACGCACGCGCCGCCGAGGGCATGGTGCAGAGCCTGCAGCTGCGCAGCGACGAGCCGCAGGGCGCACTGCTGCGTGCAGTGGCCTTCGTGCAGGGCGAAATCCGCTACGTTGGCCTGGACATGGGTGAGAACTCGCACGCGCCGCATACGCCGGAGGTGACGCTGCGCAACCGCTATGGTGACTGCAAGGACAAGGCCACGCTGCTGATTGCGCTGCTGCAGCTGGCCGGCATCCGCGCCGAGCCGGTGCTGGTCAGCAGCGACAAGGGCCATGGACTGGATCTGCGCTTGCCCAGTCCGTATGCCTTCGATCATGTGGTGGTACGCGCGCACCTGCCGCAGGGCGAGGTATGGGTGGATGCCACGCGCGATCGCGAAGAGGGCCCGCTTGCGCAACGGCTGCCGTTGCCCTTCGTGCGTGGCCTGCCGGTGATGGCCGGCCAGCGCGACCTGGTGGCGGTGCCATCGCCGATGCCGACGCTGCCGCTGATCGAGGTGGACGAGGAGATCGCGGTGTCGCTGCGCAAGCCGCAGCGCGTGGCGACCTTCAGCGTGGACACGACGTACCGGCAGGGGCGCGGCGAACGTGTGGCGACCAGTTTCGACGACAACGGCGCGCAGGCGGTCGGCGAACACTATCTGGAATTCATGCAGCAGTACTACAGCGCGCTGACCCAGGTCGGCGTGCCGACCATCGACGCGACCGATCGACTGAACGTACGCACGCACGAGGCCTATCGCCTGGAGTGGCCGGCCGACGAGGGCGACGAAGTCGGCTTCCCGCTGTTCCAGCTCGGCGAATGGATGGACGCCTTGCCCGCCGCGGCGCGCAAGAGCCCGCTGGCACTGGACGGCCCGCGGCTGGCGCGGCAGACCGTGCGGGTGCGGGTCGATCCGGCGGTGCCGGTGGAGGCCGATACGCAGGTGGTCGCCAACCCCTGGTTCCGCTTTTCGCGCACGGTCTCCATGCACCAGGGACGCATCGTCATCGTCGGCGAGTGGCAGCGCCTGTCCGACCGCATTCCCGCCAGCGGCGTGAAGCGTGCGGCCGCCGACATGGAGCGTGCCCGCGACCTGCTGTACTTCAATCACGATCTCAAGCCGCATCCGCGCAGACAGCCGCTGGAGATGCACGTCTTCGTCTATCCGCTGGCCGGGCTGCTGGCGCTGGTCGTGTTGGTGCTGGCATGCCTGGCCTGGTGGCGCGGCGGTGGCCTGGGCGGGATGCTGTTCGATCCGCACACCGTTGCGCAGCGCTTGCACGCGCAACCCGGTGCGCGCTGGAGCGCGTGGTGTGTATTCGGCCTGGTCGTCGTGCTCTCGAGCTGGATGTGGGTGTCTCCGCGGCCGCTGTGGGTGCACGCCATCGCCGTGGTGATCATGCTGGCCATCACGCTGGCGGGCTGCGTGCTGCTGCAGCGGATATTGCGCTGGATGGGCGGTGTCGCACAGGTCGGTGCGTTGCTGCCGGCGCTGCTGGGCAGCGCGTTGCCATGGCTGGTCTGCCTGCTGGCGGCGCTGGCCGCGCTCGGTGGCAATAGTGTCCTGTTCGGCACCGGCGTGCATGATCCAGCCAGGCTGGCGCAGCTGGCCATGGCGGTGCTGCTGATGCTGCTGGGCGGGCTGTGGTGGTCGATCGCGGCGGTCCAGGCGGTCGCCGGTGCGACCGGCGGTACACGGGCGCGTGCCTTTGGTGCGCTGGCATTGACATTGTCGGTGCTGGGCATGCTGATTGCCGTGCTGGGGGTGCCGGTGGCGCTGGTGGCGATGCGCTGAGGCGCGCCGCCCGCAGCGCACGCAGCCGCGGCCACGCCTTGCGGCAGAATCGGCGCAGGGCTTTGCAAAGACTCCCGGGGCTGTGACACTGCCAGCCCCTCGTTGCTGCCGCGGAGCCAGCCTGATGTCGAGCGTGCGTCCCCCGTTGACCGTCCATGGCATGTCCAGTTCCGGCAACTGCTACAAGGTGCGCCTGCTGCTGGAGCAACTGGGCAGCCGCTATCACTGGGTCGAGGTCGACAGCGTCGCCGGCGAAACCCGCACGCCCGCGTATCTGGCCATCAATCCCAATGGCAAGGTGCCGATGGTGGAGCGTGACGACGGCCGCGTGCTGGTCGAATCCAACGCAATCCTGTTCTGGCTGGCCGAAGGCACCCCGTATCTGCCCACCGACGCGTGGCAGCGTGCGCAGGCCCTGAGCTGGATGTTCTTCGAGCAGTACAGCCATGAGCCGTATGTGGCGGTGGCGCGTTTCATCAGCCTGTGGACGCCGCGCGATGCCGCGCGCCGCGCCGAATTGCCGCAGCTGCGCGCACGCGGCGAGCAGGCGTTGGCGGTGATGGAACAGCATCTGCAGCAGCACCGCTGGTTCACCGGCAGCGACTACGGCATCGCCGACATCGCGCTGTTTGCCTACACCCATTGCGCCGAGGACGGCGGCTTCGATCTGGAGCGCTGGCCGGCGATCGGTGCCTGGCTGCAGCGTGTGCAGGCAGTACCTGGTTTCATTGCAATGCCGGCACCGGCACCCGGCGCGGTGACGGCATGAGTGGCATGCGCTGCCGGCAGGAGCACTGACGATGTGTGGATTGGCTGGACTGCTGCTGGCCTCGCCACGCATGCATGGCGAACAACTCGACGCCCTGGTGCGGCCGATGGGGGCCGCCTTGCGTCATCGCGGCCCCGACGATGCCGGCACCTGGTGCGATGCGCAGGCCGGCGTGGCGCTTGCGCATCAACGCCTGAGCATCCTGGATCTGTCGCCGCTCGGCCATCAGCCGATGCGCTCGGCCGATGGCCGTTATGTGCTGGCCTACAACGGCGAGATCTACAACTTCGCGCAGTTGCGCGCGGCCCTGTCCGCGCTCGGGCACCGCTTCCGTGGTCATTCCGATACCGAAGTGCTGTTGGCGGCGGTGGTGGAGTGGGGGCTGGACGACACCCTGACCCGCTGCAACGGCATGTTCGCGCTGGCGCTGTGGGACGAGCGCGACAACTGCCTGTCTCTGGCCCGCGACCGCGTCGGCAAGAAGCCGCTGTACTACGGCTGGGCCGGCGACACGCTGGTGTTCGGTTCCGAACTCAAGGCGCTGTGGCAGCACCCGGAGTTCGATAACGGGGTAGATCGCAATGCGCTGACCCTGCTGCTGCGGCTGGGCTACATCCCGGCGCCGGCCTGCATCCACGAGCGCACCTTCAAGTTGATGCCCGGGCGCGTGCTGCGGCTGGATGCGCAGATGGTGGCGGCCGGCGCGGCGGCGCATCGGCCGGACCAGGCGCAGCAGCCGTTCTGGAACGCACGCGAGGCGATGCAGCGCGCGCTGGCGGCACCGTTCACCGGCAGCGATGCACAGGCCGAGGAACAGCTCGACGCAGTGCTGCGCGATGCGGTGGCGCTGCGCATGGTGGCCGACGTGCCGGTGGGCGTGTTCCTGTCCGGCGGCACCGATTCGTCGATCGTCACCGCGATGATGCAGGCGCAGAGCACCCAGCCGGTGCACACCTTCAGCATCGGCTTCGAAGGCTCGCATCACGACGAGGCGCCGCTGGCGCGCGAGGTGGCCACGCATCTGCACACCGACCACACCGAGCTGTACGTCAGCGGCGCCGATGCGCTGGCGGTGGTGCCGACCCTGCCGGACATGTTCGACGAGCCCTTCGCCGATGCCTCGCAGGTGCCGACCGCGCTGGTCGCACGGCTGGCGCGTGGCGGGGTGACGGTGGCGTTGTCCGGCGATGGTGGCGACGAGTTGTTCTTCGGCTACGGCCGGTACCAGCGTGCGCTGCGCAACTGGCGCATGCATGGGCTGGTGCCGGGGCCGCTGCTGCGGCTGATGGCGCTGGCGGCACGCCGCAACGGCGAGTCCTCGCGCACCGGCGGCCTGGCCGCGCTGGTGGCCGAGGCCGGCGCACGCGGCATCGGCGACATCTACCGCAACCGCATTTCGCGCTGGCGCGATCCGGCCGCGGTGGTGCTGGGCGCGACCGAGCCCGACAGTTTCTACAGCCTGGCCGACCCGCTGCACGGCTCCGGCACCCCGGCCGACGCGATGATGCTGGCCGACTTTGCCGCCTATCTGCCTGACGACCTGCTGTGCAAGGTGGACCGCACCACCATGGCGGTGGGGCTGGAAGCGCGCGCGCCGTTGCTGGACTGGCGCGTGGCCGAGTTCGCCTGGTCGCTGCCGCTGTCGCTGAAGTACCGTGACGGAGTCAGCAAGTACCTGCTCAAGCGCGTGCTGTGCCGGTATCTGCCCGAGCCGATGGTCTACCGCGGCAAGCGCGGCTTCGGCGCGCCGGTGAGCGCCTGGCTGCGCGGGGATCTGCATGGCTGGGCCGACGATCTGCTGGCGCACGCCACCCTGGAGCGCGACGGCGTTTTCGCTGCCGACACCGTGGCCGGGCTATGGCGCGACTTCAATGGCGGCGAGCGCAAATGGCATACCCATCTGTGGACGGTGCTGATGTTCCAGGCCTGGCAGGCGCACTGGCGCACGCAACGCGCCGCAATCGGCCGCTGAGGCGGCCGCGCTTCACCGGGTATGAGCGCCAGGCTGACTAGAGTCGGGCGCTGATTCCCCAATGGAGCGTTCCCATGAGCAAGATCACCATCGCCGTGCTGGTCGGCAGCCTGCGTGCAGCGTCCTATAACCGCCAGCTGGCGCACGCGCTGGAGCATCTGGCCGGCGACAAGGCGGTGTTCGAGTATCTGGAGATTGGCGACATCCCGCTGTACAACCAGGACCGCGACGGCGATTTTCCGGCTGAAGGCACGCGGCTGAAGCAGCAGATCCGGGCGGCGGATGCGGTGCTGTTCGTGACTCCCGAATACAACCGCTCGATTCCCGGCGTACTCAAGAACGCCATCGATACCGGCTCGCGTCCCTACGGCGACAGCGCCTTTGCGGGCAAGCCGGCTGCCGTGGTCGGCATCTCGGTCGGGGCGATCGGCACCGCCACCGCGCAGCAGCATCTGCGCAATGTGTTGTCGTATCTGGACATGCATGTGCTCGGCCAGCCGGAAGTCTTCCTGCAGTACAAGGACGGGCTGTTCGGGGCCGACAACCAGATTGCCAACGCCGACAGCCGCAAGTTCCTGCAGGGCTTTGTCGACGCCTTCCTGGGCCTGACCGAACAGTTCAAGCGCTGAGTTGACCACAGCGGTGGTGCGCCTGGAGGCGGCCGCCAATGGCGGCCGGTGGTGCGGCGCAAACCCAGGCACCGCAAGCGTCTCGGCGGTTGCGACAGCTGCCGCGTAGAACGGTGATGCACCGGCTGTCCACCAGTTATCCACAGAGTTGTGCATGGTCGTCGGCGCCGCCGATGACTATGCTTCCTGCCCCCGTCTCCCTCGTGTCAGGTCTGTTTGTCCATGTCTGCTCGTCCTGGTTTCCGTTCCAAGCGCAATCGCGATCGCGATGACGATTACGATCGTCCCGAGCCGCGGCTTGACCAGTTGCGGGTGCCGCCGCATTCGGTCGAGGCCGAGCAGGCCGTGCTCGGTGGGCTGATGCTGGCGCCGGAGGCGTTCGACCGGGTCAACGACCAGCTGACCGACAACGATTTCTACCGCCGCGATCATCGCCTGATCTACCGCGCGATTCGCGAACTGAACGAAAAGGACCGCCCCTTCGATGCGGTGACCCTGGGCGAGTGGTTCGAATCGCAGGGCAAGCTGGAACAGGTGGGCGATGGCGCGTACCTGATCGAGCTGGCCAGCACCACGCCCTCGGCGGCCAATATCGCCGCCTACGCGGAGATCGTGCGCGACAAGGCGGTGCTGCGGCAGCTGATCGAAGTGGGTACCACCATCGTCAACGACGGCTTCCAGCCCGAGGGCCGCGAAAGCGTGGAGTTGCTGTCGTCGGCGGAAAAGGCGGTATTCAAGATCGCCGAGGCCGGCGCGCGAGGGCGCACCGACTTCGTGGCGATGCCGGGCGCATTGAAGGACGCCTTCGAAGAATTGCGCAGCCGTTTCGAAAACGGCGGCAACATCACCGGCCTGCCGACCGGCTACAACGATTTCGACGCGATGACCTCCGGCCTGCAGCCGACCGACCTGATCATCCTGGCCGCGCGTCCGGCGATGGGCAAGACCACCTTTGCGCTGAATATCGCCGAATACGCCGCGATCAAATCCAAGAAGGGCGTGGCGGTGTTCTCGATGGAAATGTCGGCCTCGCAGCTGGCCATGCGCCTGATCTCGTCCAATGGCCGCATCAACGCGCAGCGGCTGCGTACCGGTGCGCTGGAAGACGAGGACTGGGCGCGGGTGACCGGCGCGATCAAGATGCTGAAGGAAACCAAGATCTTCATCGACGACACGCCTGGCGTGTCGCCGGAAGTACTGCGTTCCAAGTGCCGCCGACTCAAGCGCGAGCACGACCTTGGGCTGATCGTCATCGACTACCTGCAGCTGATGTCGGTGCCGGGCAACAGCGAAAACCGTGCGACCGAGATCTCGGAAATCTCGCGTTCGCTCAAGGGCCTGGCCAAGGAACTCAACGTGCCGGTGATCGCGTTGTCGCAGCTCAACCGCTCGCTGGAAACACGTACCGACAAGCGCCCGGTGATGGCCGACCTGCGCGAATCCGGCGCGATCGAGCAGGACGCGGACATGATCGTGTTCATCTACCGCGACGACTATTACAACAAGGAAAATTCGCCGGACAAGGGCCTGGCCGAGATCATCATCGGCAAGCACCGCGGCGGACCGACCGGTTCGTGCAAGCTCAAGTTCTTCGGCGAATACACCCGTTTCGACAATCTGGCCCACGACTCGGTAGGCAGTTTCGAGTAAGCGTCCCGCGTGGTGCCGGGCGGCAATCCGTCGCTGCGGCATCGCGCCATCGTTGCAGCGGCTGGCTTATCCTGCGCGCCTCATCGTCGCTGCCGAGCTTGTATGTCATACGCCATCGTCTGGTTCCGTCGCGATCTGCGCCTGGAAGACAACCCGGCCTTGCAGGCTGCGCTGGATGCGGGGCACCAGCCGATTCCGCTGTATATCGATGCGCCGCACGAAGAAGGCGAGTGGACACCGGGCGCGGCCTCGCGGAGCTGGCGGCATCGCTCGCTTGCGGCACTGGATGCGGCCTTGCGCGCGCTGGGCAGCGGCCTGGTCATTCGCGCCGGCGACAGCGCGCAGGTACTGGATGAGGTGATCGCGCAGACCAAGGCGGTGGCGGTGTACTGGAACCGCAAGTACGAGCCGGCCACACAGCCGCGCGATGCGCAGATCAAGCGCAGCTTGCGTGAGCGCGGGATCGAGGTGCACAGCTGCAACTCCGCACTGCTGTTCGAACCCTGGCAGTTGGCGACGCAGCAGGGCGGCCCGTACAAGGTGTTCACCCCGTTCTGGCGCAACGCACTCACGCAGCTGCAATTGCCTGCTGCGGAGCCGGCACCGCGCAGCCTGCCGCCGTTGCCGGCGCAAGTGAAGACTATGGCGGTGGAGACGCTCGGGTTGCTGCCGACGCTGGACTGGGACCGGGGCTTCTGGGACCACTGGCAGCCCGGCGAGGCCGGCGCGCACGAGATGCTGGAGATCTTCATCGACGGTGCGCTGTCCGGCTACCGCGAAAACCGCGACCGGCCCGATCGGGTTGGCACCTCGCAGCTGTCGCCGCATCTGCACTTCGGCGAGATCGCGCCGTGGCGGATCGCCAGCACGCTGGAAGCCAATCGCAACGCACGCAACGCGGCGGAGATCGACGGCTATATCCGCCAATTGGGCTGGCGCGATTTTGCGTATCACCTGCTGCACCATTTTCCCGATACCACCAACCAGAATCTCAACCCGCGCTTCGAAGGCTTCGACTGGGCACAGGTGGACCCGGTCGCGTTGCAGGCCTGGCAGCGCGGCCGCACCGGGATTCCGATCGTCGATGCCGGCATGCGCCAGCTCTGGCACACCGGCTGGATGCACAACCGGGTGCGCATGATCGTGGCGAGCCTGTTGTGCAAGCATCTGCGCGTGCACTGGATCGAGGGCGCGCGCTGGTTCTGGGACACCTTGGTGGATGCGGACCTGGCCAACAACACGATGGGTTGGCAATGGGTCGCCGGTACCGGCGCCGATGCAGCGCCGTATTTCCGCGTGTTCAACCCGGTCACGCAGGCGGAGAAGTTCGATCCGCAGGCGGCCTACATCACGCGCTGGATACCGGAACTCGGCAAGCTTGCGGTGAAGGAACGCTTCGCGCCGTGGCTGCATCCGTTGTCGCTGGCGCGTCTGGCACCGGAGTATCCGCGTATGCCGGTCATCGGCCTGGCCGAGGGCCGCGATGCGGCGCTCGCGGCGTATGCAAAGACGCGCGGCTAAGCCCGCGTTTCAGCGCGAAGGCCAACGGTGCTGCGTACTCACCTGAGACCCAAGTTTCGCGCGTTTCTTTTGCAGGGCTGAGCCGTCGCATGCTTGCGCTGCGTCGGTTGCGTGGCACGCCCACGAAGACGATGCAGAGATGTAAGGCGCAGTTCGAACAGAAAACGTTTTCCTGAATGCAGCACTAGCCAGATGCAGCCGGCGGTCGGTTTCATCATGCGCCAGTCGCGTTGGCCTGTTTATCCTCGCCGACACGATTGAGTGCCGGATGGTCCGGCCACAGGAGAACACCATGTCCCCAGCAGCCACCAAGAGCCTTGCCGTTGCCCTGGCCAGCGCCATCGCGTTGTCCGCCTGCGCCACCGGCGGCTCGTATGTGCAGCGCGACCAATATGGCGAGCAGACGCAACAGCAGAATCGCACCGGCCGCAACGCGCTGATCGGTACTGCGATCGGCGTGGCCGCTGGTCTACTGACCGGCGACAGCGCCACCGAGCGTCGTCAGCATGCGATGGTGGGTGCCGGCATCGGCGCGCTCAGCGGCGCGGCGGTTGGCCAGTACCAGGATCGCCAGGAGCGCGCGCTGCGTGAGCGCACCGCCAACACCGGTATCGAAGTGCAGCGCCAGGGCGACAACATCACCCTGAATCTGCCCGACGGCATCACCTTCGACTTCGGCAAGTCTGCATTGAAGCCGCAGTTCTACAGCGCGCTCAATGGCGTGGCCTCCACGCTGCGCGAATACAACCAGACCATGGTGGAAGTGGTCGGTCATACCGACAGCGTGGGCAGCGACGCGGTCAATCAGCGTCTGTCCGAAGAACGCGCCGGCGCGGTCGCGCAGTACCTGACCGCACAAGGCGTGCAGCGCGAGCGGATGGAAACCATGGGTGCCGGCAAGCGCTACCCGATTGCCGACAACAGCACCGATGCCGGCCGCGCGCAGAACCGCCGCGTCGAAATCCGCCTGATCCCGCTGCGCTCCGAAGGTGCCGGGAACAACACCGGCATGCGTTGAGTGTGCCGAACTGAATCGTGACGAGTCGATTGACGAGCCGCGATGAGTAAACAAGACGGGCCGCGAAAGCGGCCTGTTTTTTTTTGCGCTGCGAATTTTTTTGATCAAGCGCGACGCGTAAGTCTCTTGAGTGCTGTTTTGGCGGGTGCGGTTCCATTGCGGTTGCGGGATCTATGGGGCGGAATGGATCCTTCCATGGATGGATTTACGGCGTGCAGGGAGAAGCGAGGGGAGAGCATCGCGACCTAGGTCAACCGGATTGAACATTCCATCACCGCAGAAGTTCGGGTTTTGGTCGCCTTTGTGGTGATTGGATGGTGTGGGTGCGTCGGGTGCGAAGCTGCCGATCTGCGGGTCTTCTGCAGGGTCCTTGCCCGCCCACCATCGCGGGACACGCCGCAAGTACGTCCGTGTAGGCTCTTACGCGGCATCCATGCCGCGTAAGGTCCCGCGACGGTGGGCGGGCAAGGACCTGTCGGGATGGTCGGTGTGCGTGGTTGCAAGCAGGGCACGAGGTGCGCTGGGCGGTCACTCTGGGTCCCATCAGCTTTTTATCGCCTTCCCATCGCAAACGGGGCGGCCGACAGGCTTTCAACACGTGACCTGCAAACTTCTCACCTGTCTGGCGCAAGCCGAGCGACATGCCTTCGAGAAAGCAGCCGACCAACTCTCTGGTGCGGTGTCCTTGCCGGTTGCGGGACCCTCGGCGGCATGGATGCCGCCGAGGAGCCTCCATGGACGCATTCACGGCGTGTCCCGCAAGCGGTGAGGGCACCGCGCACTCTACCAACTGGTCTTTTGACTTGCAGTTAGACGCTACCGCTAGGCGTTGACCAACGCAGCTTCGGATCTCCAGACCACGCTAAAGCTCGCGCGTTCGGTCGCTTCAAGATTGCATCCGTCGACAGAGGTGATTCGCCACGACAAAAAGTACCGGCGCCGGATGGCACAGACACTCCTGCAGCGATTCGGGATTCGAGATTTGTAGCAGCCAGGACGTTTTCGCTTGTACGGGTAACGTCTCCCCATCGCCCTTCGGGCACCTTGTCCGAGGGGGCGATGGTGCTCCGTTAGGCGACTATTCGAGTTCTGACTACGCCGTGACGTTTTCCAGGATGCGCTTGCCTTCTGCACGCAATTGCGCGTCTGCGCCGACTTCGATCTTCGCATCGTTGTCGGCCTTCTGTGCCGCCAGACGCGCAGGGCACTGCGCCATCATGTAATCCGCATCGAAGTTCATCCGCGTCACCAGGAAGTCCACGAAGGCGCGCACTTTCGGCGAGACCAGACGGCCGCCGGCGAACACCGCGTTGAAGTCCACCTCCGGCCCGGTCCAACCCGCAAGCACCCGGCGGACCAGACCCGATTGCACGAATGGCTTGGCCATCACGTCGCCGGTCAGCAGCAAGCCTTCGCCGCATAGCACCGCGCCATTGAGCGCAGCCGGATCGTTGGCAACCATCAACGGATTGACCGGGAAATCGCGCACATCGCTGCCGTCGCTGAGCGACCAGAAAAAGCGGTTGTTGTGCACGTTGCGGTTCTTGCGCAGCGCCAGCGTGCGATGGAACTGCAGCTCGTCCGGATGCAACGGCTCGCCATAGCGCTCGATGTAGGACGGGCTGGCGAACACCTGCGTGCGCAGGCTGCCGAGCTTGCGCGCGACCAGATTGGAATCGGGCAGGGCGCCGACGCGCAGTGCCAGATCGGCTTCGCCGCCGATCAGGTCCAGCTTCTCGTTGCCCAGATGCATGTCCAGCTGGATTTCCGGGTACTGCGCATGGAACTCGCCCAGCAATGGTGCGATCCAGGTGATGCCCAGCGAGTAGGGCACGGTGAAACGCAGCCAGCCGCGCGGGCCGGACTGCAATTGCCCGACGGCGCTCTCGGCCTCTTCCAGTTCGCGCGCGATGCGCTGGCAGTGTTCGTGGTACACCGAGCCGGCTTCGGTCAGGCCGATGCGGCGGGTGGTCCGGTGCAGCAGGCGGGCACCCAGGCGGGTTTCCAGCTCCTGCACCTTGCGGCTGACGGTGGTCTTGGGCAGGCCAAGCGCGTTGGCTGCCGCGATGAAGCTGCCTTGTTCGACCACCTTGACGAAGATCAGGGTGTCGTTGAGATCGTGAGTCATGGGACTGCCTTCCGGGGGTCAGGAGGGATTAGACCGCTTACGGGACGATTATTCCCCTAAATCCGGACTAATCAAGTGCTGGTTTGAGGCCTAACTTATGCGCCATCCCCTCCATCCAGGAGCACGGCCATGTGGTTGTGCAATGTGTTCGGCGTGTCGTCCGCCTCTCGTAGCGCCATCGAAGGCGCCTTCGATCCCGTGATTCCGGCGGCGAGAAGCCCGCGTGCCAGTGTTTCACGTGCATTTTCGGCGCCGCCCAGGCGTCAGGCCGGCGGGGCGCCTGCGCAGCGGACCGGACTGTCGGCGCGTCTGGTGCAGCGTGGCATTGTCCCGATGTCGGGAGTGAAAGTCCCATGACCGGGATGGTCCAATCCGAGACGGCCGTCATCGGCGGTACGGGCGATGTCGGCGCCGGGATCGTCGCCGCCTTGCTCGATGCCGGGATGCCGGTGCTGGTGATTGGACGCGACACCGCCAAGCTCGACGCGCTGCGCGCGCAGCATGGCAACACACCGCTGCTGGAGACCTTGCGGGGTTCGGTGGCCGACGACGCCTCGGCGCAGGCGCTGGCCGGCGAACTGGCCCAGCGCCCGCGTCCGCTGGCGGCGGTGATCGCCAGCCTGGGCAGCCCGCTGAAGGCCGGCCGCCTGCTGGACCGCCCGGTCGCTGCGCTGCGTCGCCGCCTGGAGCGCGACGTGCTGCCGCATCTGGCGGCCGCGCGGCATCTGCTGCCGCTGCTGGCCGAGGCCGAGGGCGGCGGTCGCTACCTGCTGCTGGGCAGCCCCTGCGCGCTGCGTGCCTGGGCTGCGCACGGCGATACCTCCATTGCCGCCGCGGCCACGCGCATGCTCGCCCAGGTCCTGCACGAGGAAGCCAAGCCGTTCGGCGTCCGCGTGCATCTGCTGTCGGTCGAGCAGCCGGTGTGCACGCCGGGCCGTGCCAAGGATGCGTGTCCGGAATGGATCCGCGCCGTGGATGTCGGCCGCGCCGCAGTCTCGCTGATCGCCGGGCCTGGCCAGCCCGGGCAAGCCATCGTGACCGTCAGCCGTCGCCCGCACGCCGCTCCATCGGCCGACCGGCTTGCCGGTCTGCATTTTCCCATCCCCACCCGAGAGATCTCCCCATGACCCCGAACGCCACCCCGTTCCGTTTTCCCTTGCGTACTGTATTGACGGGCGCCGTACTCGCGGTTGTGCTGGCCGGTTGCGGTAGCAAGGCTGCCGAGACCGGTGCGCCGCCGCCGCCCAGCGTCAGCGTCGCCCCGGTGTTGATGAAGGAGATCAGCCAGTGGGACGAATTCAGCGGCCGCATCGAGCCGGTGGAAAGCGTCGAGCTGCGCCCGCGCGTGTCCGGCTATATCGACAAGGTCAATTACGTCGAAGGCGCCGAGGTGAAGAAGGGCGATGTGCTCTTCAGCATCGACGACCGCAGCTACCGTGCCGAATTCGCCCGCGCCAACGCCGCGCTGGTGCGTGCACGCACGCAGTCCACGCTGGCCCGCAGCGAGGCGGCACGCGCGCGCAAATTGTCCGACCAGCAGGCCATTTCCACCGAGACCTGGGAGCAGCGTCGCGCTGCCGCCGATCAGGCCGACGCCGATCTGCTGGCCGCGCAGGCTGCGCTGGATACCGCCAAGCTCAACCTGGACTGGACCCGCGTGCGTGCGCCGATCGATGGCCGCGCCGGACGTGCGATGGTCACCGCCGGCAACCTGGTCACCGCCAGCGACAGCGCCAGCGTGCTGACCACGCTGGTGTCGCTGGACAAGGTGTTCGTGTACTTCGATGCCGACGAAGGCACCTTCCTGCGTTATTCGCAGATGGCGCGCAACGGCGAGCGCCCGGATGCGCGCGGTGGCGAGTTGCCGGTGCGCATCGGCCTGGTCGGCGAGCAGGGCTTCCCGCACACCGGGCGCGTGGATTTCCTGGATAACCAGGTCACCCGCAGCACCGGCACCATCCGCGTGCGCGCAGTGCTGGACAACGCCCAGCGCCAGTTCACGCCAGGCCTGTATGCGCACGTGCAGTTGCTGGGCAGCGGCCAGTTCAAGGCCATGCTGGTCGACGAAAAGGCCGTGCTGACCGACCAGGACCGCAAGTACGTGTACGTGGTCGACAAGGACGGCAAGGCACAACGGCGCGATATCGAGCTTGGCCGCAATGCCGACGGCCTGCGCATCGTGCGCAAGGGACTGGCTGCCGGCGACCGCGTGGTGGTCGATGGCGTGCAGAAGATCTTCATGCCCGGCATGCCGGTCGATGCCAAGCCCGTTGCCATGGCCACCGCACCGGACAAGCGCACCGCCTCGAACTGATTCATCGCTGCATCGCACCCGTGACCACCGGCCTCGCAACGAGGCCGGCTCGGGCCCGCTGTGCCGCGCCGCCACCCGGCGGCAACCTCTTTCAGGACCACCCCCATGGACTTTTCCCGTTTTTTCATCGACCGACCGATCTTTGCCGCGGTGCTGTCGATCATCATCTTCGCCGCCGGCCTGATCGCCATGCCGCTGCTGCCCATCAGCGAGTACCCGGAAGTGGTGCCGCCGAGCGTGCAGGTGCGTGCGGTGTATCCGGGCGCCAACCCCAAGGTCATCGCCGAGACCGTCGCCACGCCGCTTGAGGAAGCCATCAACGGCGTGGAAGACATGATGTACATGAAGTCGGTCGCCGGCTCCGATGGCGTGCTGGTGGTCACCGTGACCTTCAAGCCGGGCACCGATCCGGACCAGGCGCAGGTGCAGGTGCAGAACCGCGTCAGCCAGGCGCAGGCGCGTCTGCCCGAGGACGTGCGGCGCCAGGGCGTGACCACGCAGAAGCAGTCGCCGACGCTGACCATGGTCGTGCATCTGACCTCGCCCAAGGGCAAGTACGACTCGCTGTACCTGAGCAACTACGCCACCTTGAAGGTCAAGGACGAGCTGTCGCGCCTTCCGGGCGTGGGCCAGATCCAGATCTTCGGTGCCGGCGACTACGCCATGCGCATCTGGCTGGATCCGGACAAGGTCGCCGCGCGCGGGCTCACCGCCAGCGATGTGGTCGCCGCCATCCGCGAGCAGAACGTGCAGGTCTCCGCCGGTCAGCTCGGTGCCGAGCCGATGCCCAACAAGAGCGATTTCCTGCTCTCGATCAATGCCCAGGGCCGCCTGACCACCGAAGAAGAGTTCGGCAACATCGTGATCCGCAGCGGCAACAGCGGCGAGATCGTGCGCCTGTCGGACGTGGCGCGCCTGGAACTGGGCGCCGGCAACTACACCTTGCGCTCGCAGCTGGACAACAAGAACGCGGTCGGCATGGGCGTGTTCCAGTCGCCCGGTGCCAACGCGATCGAGTTGTCCGATGCGGTGCGCGCCAAGATGGCCGAGCTGGAAAAGCAGTTCCCGCAGGACATGGCGTGGTCGGCTGCGTACGACCCGACCGTGTTCGTGCGCGACTCGATCAGCGCGGTGGTGCATACCTTGCTGGAAGCGGTGCTGCTGGTGGTGCTGGTGGTGATCCTGTTCCTGCAGACCTGGCGCGCCTCGATCATTCCGTTGCTGGCGGTGCCGGTATCGGTGGTCGGTACGTTTGCCGCGCTGTACCTGCTGGGTTTTTCGATCAACACGCTGAGCCTGTTCGGCCTGGTGCTGGCGATCGGCATCGTGGTCGACGATGCGATCGTGGTGGTGGAAAACGTCGAGCGCAACATCGAAGAAGGGCTGGCCCCGTTGGCTGCTGCGCATCAGGCGATGCGCGAAGTGTCCGGGCCGATCATCGCCATCGCGCTGGTACTGTGCGCGGTGTTCGTGCCGATGGCGTTCCTGTCGGGCGTGACCGGCCAGTTCTACAAGCAGTTCGCGGTGACCATCGCCATTTCCACGGTGATTTCGGCGATCAATTCGCTGACCCTGTCGCCGGCACTGGCCGCCATGCTGCTCAAGCCGCATGACGCACCGAAGGATGGCCCGTCGCGGTTGATCGATCGCTTGTTCGGCTGGTTGTTCCGTCCGTTCAACCGCTTCTTCAACAGCAGTTCGCACAAGTACCAGGGCGCGGTCTCGCGCACCCTGGGCAAGCGTGGCGCGGTGTTCGCGGTGTATGTGCTGCTGCTGGTGGTCACCGGTTTCATGTTCAAGGTGGTGCCGGGCGGCTTCATCCCGACCCAGGACAAGCTGTACCTGATTGCCGGCACCAAGTTGCCGGAAGGCGCCTCGCTGGAACGCACCAACGAGGTGATCCGTCAGATCACCCAGATCGCCTTGCAGACCGAAGGCGTGGACCACGCGATCGCGTTTCCGGGCCTGAATCCGCTGCAGTTCACCAATACGCCCAATACCGGCACGGTGTTCCTGACGCTCAAGCCGTTCAGTCAGCGCAGCCGCACGGCGGCGCAGATCAACGCGGAGATCAACGCGCGCATCAGCCAGATCCAGCAGGGTTTTGCGTTTGCGTTCATGCCGCCGCCGATCCTGGGCCTGGGGCAGGGCTCGGGCTACTCGCTGTACATCCAGGACCGCGCCGGCCTGGGCTATGGCCAGTTGCAGAGTGCGGTCAATGCGATGTCCGGTGCGATCTCGCAAACGCCGGGCATGCAGTTCCCGATCGGCACGTATCAGGCCAACGTGCCGCAGCTCGATGCCAAGGTCGATCGCGACAAGGCCAAGGCACAGGGCGTGCCGCTGACCAACCTGTTTGACACCTTGCAGACCTATCTGGGCTCGTCCTACATCAACGACTTCAATCGCTTCGGTCGCACCTATCAGGTGATCGCCCAGGCCGATGGACAGTTCCGCGACAGCGTCGAGGACATCGCCAACCTGCGCACCCGCAACGATCGCGGGCAGATGGTGCCGATCGGCAGCATGGTCACGCTGGGGCAGACCTACGGCCCGGATCCGGTGATCCGCTACAACGGCTATCCGGCCGCCGATCTGATCGGTGAGGCGGACCCGCGCGTGCTTTCCTCCACCCAGGCGATGCAGACGCTGGCCGGCATGGCGCCGAAGGTGTTGCCCAATGGCATGAACATCGAGTGGACCGATCTGAGCTATCAGCAATCCACCCAGGGCAACTCGGCGTTGATCGTGTTCCCGATGGCGGTGTTGCTGGCGTTCCTGGTGCTTGCCGCGTTGTACGAGAGCTGGACGCTGCCGCTGGCGGTGATCCTGATCGTGCCGATGACCCTGCTGTCTGCCTTGTTCGGCGTGTGGCTCACCGGTGGCGACAACAACGTGTTCGTGCAGGTAGGCCTGGTGGTGCTGATGGGCCTGGCGTGCAAGAACGCGATCCTGATCGTGGAGTTCGCCCGCGAACTCGAAATGCACGGCAAGGGCATCGTCGAGGCCGCGCTGGAAGCCTGCCGCCTGCGTCTGCGTCCGATCGTGATGACCTCCATCGCCTTCATCGCCGGCACCGTGCCGCTGGTGTTCGGGCATGGCGCCGGCGCCGAAGTGCGCTCGGTCACCGGCATCACCGTGTTCGCCGGCATGCTTGGCGTGACCCTGTTCGGGCTGTTCCTGACCCCGGTGTTCTACGTGGCCCTGCGCAAGTGGGTGACGCGTCGCGAACCCGCCGCACCGGCCGCTGTTGCGCACGATCACGTCAAGGCGTGAGTGCGTCATTCCCAACCCCCATTCGCAGTAGAAGGACATTGAAATGAGCAACCACAAGATCGCATTGGTCACCGGCGCCACCCGCGGCATCGGCCTGGAAACCGTCCGGCAGCTGGCCCAGGCCGGCGTGCACACGCTGCTGGCAGGCCGCAAGCGCGACGATGCCGTCGCCGCCGCACTCAAGCTGCAGGCCGAAGGCCTGCCGGTGGAAGCCATCCAGCTCGACGTCAACGACGACATCAGCATCGCCGCGGCGGTCGGCACGGTGGAACAGCGTCACGGCCACCTGGACATCCTGATCAACAACGCCGGCATCATGATCGAGGACATGCAGCGCACCCCGTCGCAGCAGAGCCTGGAGGTGTGGAAGCGGACCTTCGACACCAACCTGTTCGCGGTCGTCAGCGTCACCAAAGCGTTCCTGCCGCTGCTGCGTCGTTCGCTGGCCGGACGCATCGTCAATGTGTCCAGCATGCTCGGCTCGCTGACCCTGCATACCCAGCCCGGCTCGCCGATCTACGACTTCAAGATTCCCGCCTACGACGCCTCCAAGAGCGCGGTCAACAGCTGGACGGTGCATCTGGCACATGAGCTGCGCGACACCGCCATCAAGGTCAACACCGTGCATCCGGGCTACGTCAAAACCGACATGAACGGCGGTGGTGGCGAGATCGAGGTAGAGCAGGGCGCGCACAGCAGCGTGCAGATGGCGCTGCTCGACGCGCACGGCGCCACCGGCAGCTTTACGCATCTGGGAGAAGTGTTGCCATGGTAAGAAACCTTCTGAGCGTGGCACTGGCCGCGCTGGTGCTCAGCGGTTGCGCGGTCGGGCCGGATTACCGGCCCGACCCGCCGGCCGCGGTGACCTTGCAGGGCGCGCAGGACGCGGCCTTCAGCGCCGAATCGCCGGTCGGCAACTGGTGGTCGCAGTTCGACGACCCGGTGCTGGAACAGTTGGTGCGCGATGCCTTGTTCGCCAACCACGATCTGCGCATCGCCGTGTCGCGCGTCAAGCAGGCGCGTGCGGTGTTCGTCGAGCGTCGCCTCGACCAGGCCCCGCACATCACCGCGCAGGGCAGTTTCGATCGCCGCGAGCAACAGCAGGTGGTCGCCGGCAACCAGCGCTTCCTCACCGAGCAGACCACCCTGGGGCTGGATGCGGCCTGGGAGCTGGATCTGTTCGGCCGTCAGCGGCGCGCCTCCGAAGCGGCACGCGCGGATCTGGAAGCCGAGCAGGCCGGCCTGCTCGACGTGCAGGTCACCGTCGCCGCCGAAGTGGCGCGCAACTACTTCGAGTTGCGCGGCACGCAGAAGCAGCTGGAGGTTTCCAAGCGCACGCTGACCAACCTGCATGACACCCAGCGGCTGACGCAGACGCGTTGGGACCTGGGCGCGGGCAGCGAGCTGGATGTGCAGAGCAGCCTGGCGCGCTTGAAGGCGATCGAGGCGGACATTCCGCTGCTGGAAACCGCCGAAGCGCAGTACCGCCATCGCCTGGCGGTGCTGCTCGGCCAGCCGCCCAATGCCCTGGATGCCACCCTGGTGGCGCGCACCACGCCGGCGTTCGCACGTGCGTTGCCGCTGGGCGATACCGCCGGGTTGCTGCGTCAGCGCCCGGACGTGCGCAACGCCGAACGTCGGCTGGCGGCGGCCACGGCGCAGGTCGGCGTGGCCACGGCCGACCTGTTTCCGCGCATCAGCGTCAGCGGCTTTGTCGGCTTCCTGTCCGGCGACGCGGCCAGGCTGACCGAGGGCAGCGGCAAGGCCTGGTCGATCACCCCGTCGATCAGCTGGGCGGCATTCGACTTCGGCACCGTGCGTGCACGCCTGCGTGCCAGCAAGGCGCAGGCCGACGGCGCGTTGGCGCAATACCAGCAGACGGTGTTGCTGGCGCTGGAAGACACCGAGAACGCCTTGATCGGCTACGGCCGCCAGCAGGCGCGCCTGGCCATCGTGGTGGAGCAGGCCAATGCGGCGCGGCGTGCCGAACAACTGGCGCAGATCCGCTACCGCGAGGGCTCGGAAGACTTCCTGACCCTGCTGGACGCACAACGCACCCAGTTGGCCGCCGACGATGCATTGGCGCAGGCCGAAGCAGCGGTCAATGTCGGTGTGGTCGGTGTGTACAAGGCCTTGGGCGGCTGGAAGCAGGACCAGGCGCCTGCAGCACCGGTGGCAGTGCTCGATCGCTAGGCAGGCATCCGGGGCGGCGGTCAGGTCGCCCCGCAGTCTCACTCGGAAACGTAACCGTCTGGCGCGGCTGACTCCCTGATGGACCGCCGGCGGGCGAGTGCGGACAGTGCTCGCCATCGGCAAGTACCACCGGTACCCGCCGGTTGCCGTGTGACCTGATGGCTGTTCGCCAGCCGTGTGAGCCGCTGTCAGCTGCGCCGGTCTGCGACAAGCGGCGCCGACGCGTTGTCGGCTGTTGGCCAACGCGGTGCCGGGATCTCAGCACCGAGCCGGTGTGCCCGCTGCCCGGGCGCTGAGACGACGGCCTGCGCTCAGTCGGCCACCCGCACGCTGTCGCGGCCGCCGTTCTTGGCCAGATACAGCGCGGCATCGGCCCGCGAGAACCAGTCCTGCCAATGCGTCTCGCCATCGTGGCGCGCCGCGCCCAGCGATACCGTGATACGGCCACCCGGGCCGCGCAGACCGTTGCGGATCACCTTGCGCAGGCGTTCGGTGGCCGCTTCCAGTTCCTGCAAGGAGCCGGCACGCAACAACACCACGAATTCTTCGCCGCCGAAGCGGAACACCTGATGCGGCTCGCGCACTTCGAAACGCAGGATGGTGGCCAGATCCGACAGCGCGGCATCGCCTGCGGCATGCCCGTACAGATCGTTGACCTCCTTGAAATGGTCCAGATCCAGGATGATCAGGCTGTTGAGCCGTTCATGCGGCTGGCGCCGATCGATCTGGTGGGTGAGCGCACGCTCGAGCATGCGTCGGTTGGGCAGGCCGGTCAGCGCATCCAGCGAGGCCAGTTCTTCCAGATGCACGCGGTCGTCCTGCATGCGCAACGAAAACGCATAGCCCACCGCCAGCGTCACCACCGTCACCACGACCGTCGACACGCCCTGGCCGGGGCTGACGATCAGGCCAGGCAACAGCAGGAGTGCTGCCAGCAGCGGCAGGCTCAGCAGCACCGCGCGTTGCGGGCCGCACAGGAAGTAATTGGTGGCCAGCACCGGAAACAGCCAGGGCAGGGCACCATCGCCGCCGGTCCAGCAGGCCACGAGACAGCCACCGACGTTGATGGAGGCCAGCCACACGCCACCAGCGCCAGTGCGTTCGGCATCGCGCATCCTCCAGCCCCGCCATATCGCAAACATGCCGAGCGAGGCGGTGATGAGGCAGGCCAGCGCCTGACCGGTGATGGCCAGGTACACCGCATAGAGGCAAAGCAACAGCGCGGTGATCGGCCCCAGCGTCTTGACGATGCCGAGGCGGAAATCCCGCCGCAGGTGGAGGATCACAGGGAAGGTTCTATAGGAGTCGGCATCATTATCGGCGGAGCCTTGCGAAAGTTGAGCGTGCACGCGCCGCGGCAACGGGTAGGAAAATGAAGCGTTGCCGCGCCGGGCTTCGCACATCCTTGACGGCCGTGCCGCAACCGTAGCGTCTTTGTCGTCGGAGTCTGCCATGCCCACACGCGAAGAACTCGACACGCGCCTGGATGCGCTGCAGGACGAACTGCCGCAGCTGTCCGCCGATGAGGACGCGGATTTCGACTACCTCGATTTCCAGGCGCGTGCACAGGCCCTGCTGAGCAGCGCCGCGGCCGAGGACGCAGCCTATGTGCGGACCCGTGTGGACGGCATGCTGGCGGGCGCCGGCCTGATTCCTACCGATGAGGATGGGCAGAGCTGCACGTGATTGCTGCTCTGCCCAACCGGCAAGCTGCCTGCATCGCAGTCGGCCGGGGCGGCGCGAAGGTGGGGCTGCAGGCGCAGCCCCAATGCTGGTAACGGCGTGGCTTACCGTGTGGCCGACGCGCCGGCACTGACCACCTGATTGCGTCCGGCCTGCTTGGCGCGGTACAGCGCCTCGTCCGCGCGCCGCAGCAGCTGCGCCATGTTGCCTGCATGCTCGGGAAAGCTGGCCGCGCCGAACGATGCACTGACCTTCGGCAACGAGACGCCATCGGCCATGACCTGCAGGGACTCGATGCCGGCACGCAGTTTCTCGGCCATCCGGCAGGCGGTCGCCAGGTCCACTTCGGGCAGGATGATCGTCAGCTCTTCGCCGCCGTAGCGGCAGCAGATGTCTTCGCCGCGCGTCTGCGCCAGCAGGAATTCCCCGATCGCCGCCAGGACGCGATCACCGCCACTGTGGCCGTGCAGGTCGTTGAACTGCTTGAAGTGGTCCACATCCAGCATCAGCACCGACAAGGGCTGTACCCGTCGCGTGCAGCGCGCCAGTTCGTGATTGAGCGCCTCTTCGAGATACCGGCGGTTATACAGTCCGGTCAACGGATCGCGGATGGACTGCTGGCGCAGCGTTTCGCGCAGACGCAGGTTGTGCAGCGCCAGCGACAATTGTTCGGCCGCTGCCTCGGCCACGGTCAACGAGGCCAGGTCGCGCGGATCCTCGCTGCGCAGCGCCAGCATCCCCAACTGCGTGCCCTGTGCCGCTAACGGGATGCAGACGGTGCTCGCGTGCGCCGGAAGATTGGCGCCGACGTGCTGGCAGAGCATGCCCTGGCTGGCGTCTTGCACCACATGCGTGCGATCGCGGCGCAAGGCCCAGCAGGTGTCCGGCGCGATGCTGGCGTTGTCGTCGTCGGCCATCGTGCCCCAGGCCACCACCTGTTCGGCACGATCGCGCGAGGCGCGCAGCAGATAGACCGCACCGGCCGCGCCCGGGACCAGCGGCGCGATCGTGCGTGCGGTGATTTCCAGTGCTTCCTCGGCATCGCGGCAGTTCTGCAGCAACCCCGAGTAACGCGCCAGCGCCTCCAGCCCCGCCGACGTGCGTTCGAGTGTGGCGAACGATTCGATCAGGCGCTCGCTGGTCGTGCTGGCGGCGTCCTCGGCCCGCACGCGCCGTTCCAGTTCGCGTGACAGCAGCCGGTAGGCCAGCAACATCACCAGCAAGCCGCTGAAAATCCCGACCACCGTGACCCACAGCACCCACTGCGCACTGCGCGTGTTGGTGTCATTGCGCTTCACCAGTTGCTGGCGCTCCAGTTCCGTCATGATCTGCACCTGGCGGCGCAGCGAGGACGAGGTCTGGAACACGCCGCGTGCGATCGAGGCGCGCGCCCCATCCAGGCCCTGCTTGCGGTAGCTGTGCAACAGGTCGTCGATCTGCGTCAGGCGAATGTCCACCAGGCGTCCAAGCTCCACGACATGGCGCCGCTGTACCGGGTTGTCCTGCACCAGGGCATCCAGCCGCACGATGCGCTCGGGCAGTCGCCCGATCGCATCGGCGTACACCCCGAGAAACGCTTCGTTGTCGGTCAAGACATAGCCGCGCACCGACGACTCCGCCGACAGCATTCCGGCCTGGATCTCGTCGATGCTGGCGATCACCTCCTGCGTGTGCGTCACCCAGCCGGCGTCGGACAGCGAACGCTGCGTGGTCAAATACCCGCCTATGCCGATCAGGACGAAGATCATTCCGCCGAGCAACAAGGCGCCGGCAGCGTGGCGTTTTGCTTTCTTGGTCAACACCGTGTTTCCCCGACACTGATTGTCTAGTAGAGGCCGATGCAAGTCGCGTGCCTATGCTTCACTTCGCTTGCCAGTCAGCTGCGGGACGGGCTCAAGGTCGCTCCGGCGGCGGCACGGCGATATGCTTTACGCTCGTCATCGAGCCGGGCAACAGATTGGTCATTTTTCTAGGTAGCTATCAATTGACCTGCCGCGCTGCCCGGGGCGATGGCCCGAGCCCCGGCTGGGTTGCCGACTGGCAGATCGCCCAGATCGGTGCCGGAAGCGCCGGCGACCGGGCAGGCAGCGCACTTTCTGCCACGTTTCCAGACCACCGCAGCGCCATGGCGGCCGCTCGCGTTGCCGGCATGGTGACGTTGGAGGCCATGCACGCCGAAGCGCAACGACAGCTCGAACCCGCCTGAGCGCAGGTGCTGGTGCGCATGGTCGCATCGGCCAAGCCAGCACCAGACAGGCTGGCATGCGGTTTGCTCCAGCCCTGGACAACGCTGGGGAGCGTCTTGGACGGAGGCGACATGCAAGAACCCAACAAAAGTGCCCTGGTCCTGCTGCAACAGGAAGCCACCGAACTGCTCGCGCTCTTCGACCAACTGCGTGGCGATGCGGCACCGGCACACGAGCCAGTCAACGTCGTTGCGGACGGACCTGCCGGGCGCACCGAACAGACCGCCCACGTCAGTAATTGACGCATCCTGCCGGCGTGCACCCGCGCGTGGCGCACGCGCGGCCGATGCGTGGCAAGTTCCCGGCGGGGGTAGGGGGAGGCCTGAGAGGCCCGCGCGCTGGAGGGTAGGCGCACGCCGCAGGCGTTCGACGCGTGCACCAGCACCGGCGCAATTTTCGGCCTGTCTTGTGTGCGGTCATCTCGCAAGGGCTGGCGCGGCAGCCTGTCAGCGCCAGTTGGCGGCAGATCACGCGTCTCCAGAGCCGGCGGTCTCGGTATCGCCCATGAAAAAGGCCGGGAGCCCTCTGCATCGAGGAGTCCCGGCCTTAGTCGGTCGTCTTAGGACCGTTGTTTGGTGGAGGTGGGCGGAGCCTGAAAACGCCCCTACGCAAGCCATTGACCCTAAAGCATTTCGGGGCTTAAAGCTGAGCCTGCTTTGATACCTCAAATGATACCTAAAGTTGCAGGCTACGGAAATTTGTCCAGCTTCTAAGGCATCCATGCCGAAGGTTAGGATTTTTCCCACAGCTGGTTTGCTTCTGTTAACTTATGATTCGATCCTCAAAGACAAGAGCATCGGGCTTGTTTTGATAAGGAAGCAATTTGATTGGAAATGCTAAGAGCTAGGCTTGATGCCTAAGGAGGGGGTATGTCAGAGTTGGTTACTAGTGACAGGGTCGCTTTGCGCATTGCATATTTGAATATAGTGCAGGGAATCGTTGCTCGATTAGCGAACAGCTCATCAGTAATAAAGGGCGCCAGTGTTACTGTTCTGAGCGCAATGCTTGCATTTTCAGCGACTGATGGAATTGATCTAAGGTGGTGGAATTTTTTGCCGATCGGTTCTGTATTTATGATTTATCACGCGTATTTCTTGCAGCAAGAACGTGCTTTTATTCGCCTATATAATAAAGCGGCTGAGAAGGATATATGTGAGGATGTGAGTTTGGTAATTGATGGGCGTGCATTACGAGAGGTCCGTGAATCTTATATTTCAGTTCTTACCCGCCCGTCGATCATTGGGTTTCATTTTCCTGTAATCTTGGGGTTTTCTGCAGCATCTTATATTGGGAGAATCGCTTAAATGTTTTTTGATTTAAGTATCAAAAGCTTCGATTCAAAAAAATTAGATATTTCGGACGACAGAGTTGCCAAATTTGAGGGAAACAAAAAGCATCTGCTCAGTGATTTGGAAGCCTATCTGCTTAATGAGGATGGTTATTTGGATGCCGACAAGATAAGGGGGCATTTATTTCCGTGTGTACAAGTTGATGTGTTCCTTTCCCACTCACACGGAGATAGGCATGACGTTATGCGGCTTGCGGCTGCACTCGAGGATATAGGTATCAGCGTTTTTGTTGATTCTTTTGTTTGGGGATATGCTGGAGAACTGTTGGAAGCAGTTGATAAGAAATATTGTTATAATGAAAAAAAAGAAATCTATGATTATAGGGAGAGAAATTTAACAACGGCAAACGTGTATATGATTCTTAATTCATCCTTGCATAGGATGATTAATAATTCAGAGCTTTTCATTTTCCTGGAGACGGATAACTCTGTTACCATTAAAGATCATATAAAAAATAAAGCGTACGTTCAATCGCCTTGGATATACTCAGAGCTTGAATTTTCTAAGCTAATTTACGAAAAAAATAAGTCAGTTAGAGGTTTTTCTATCGGGTTAGAAGCTCTTGCTGAAGATGCGTCGGCGCGATTTGCTTATGAAGTGCCAAAAGCTACTAAGAAAATGACTGGGGATGATCTGTCTGTTTGGATTAACGCCTGCAAATCTAAGGGTTTAACACGCGCTGACGATTGTTTGAATGAGTTGTATCGGCAGCTTAAGCTTGTAAAAAAAAATCTTTAACTTTTTATTTGCAAAACTTGAGTGATGGATCCGGGTTAAAAGCGAATGGAAATTGATGATATTGAATCGTTGAAGCTAGAGATTTTTAGAGCTTTTGCACTAAGGCCGGTCCCGCCTTCTCTTGGCTTGAACTCGCCATTTCGGCTTGGGACCAAAAGAGCGGTTAGCGGAGGCAAAAGAATTTCTCTCGGAAATAAATTAAGTGATATTAAAAAAGATGATTACAGACTGACGGTTAACATCCAAGCGGGGGAGGTGGAGTCAGTAGAGTTCAGGAATGGCGTTCTCGACATGGCTAAGGGTGAGGTTGATTTCATCCATAGCGATAGGATTGTGGCTGAGTCCATTCCGAATGTAGTGAATTTAAACCGTCCGCTAGTGATTGGCTCTAGCGTCGGTCACCCTTCAGTGGCTGCTGGCTCAATCGGGCTCTTCCCAAGGAGTGCTTCCAACGGAAAGCGGCTTCTCCTCTCGTGCGCCCACATCATCGCTCCAAATGGTAATAGATCTATTGACAAGTCCGTAATTCAGCCCGGGGCTTGCGATGGGGGGATAAGTGTCCACACAGTTGCAGCGTTGGATGACTATATAAGTCTAAATACTATTGGTGTGAATTATTTTGATGCTGCCATTGCTGTTATTTTACCTGGATTTAATTTTTTGCCATTGGTGCATTCTAAGTTGTGTGTAAACCCTAGTGTTGGGGAGTTGCCGCAATCAGGAGAGGTAGTACATAAAATTGGAAGAACTACGGGATCAACGACGGGGAAGGTATATAGCGATAGAAATGACAACGTGGCAGTAGAAATGTTAGGTGATACTTTTTTCTTTGACGACTTGATTGAAATTTGGCATCCCGGCAAAGTGTTTTCACTGCCAGGTGATAGCGGATCAGCAGTATTCACAAATAAAGGGGGTGCGGTTGCACTTTTATTCGCGGGTGCTATGAGTTCTGTTGGTAAGTTAAGCTATGCGCACGGCTTGACACAGGTCTTTTGTCAGTTAGGCTTGGATAAAAATCTAGGATGAAGTTTCCATGGCTTCTAGAAGGAAAGCACAGCATGCAAAAGAAAAATTACTCCAACTAGTTCCTAGGTCTCTTATTTCTGGCGTCGGGATAATTAAATATGAAGGCTTAAATTCATTTTGCGTTAAGGTCAACGTAAGGCCGAATGTCGACGGGAGTATTATTCCTTGCGCTGTGGATGGTGTGGCTGTTGTTAAGCTGATCACAGGTGTTGCTAGTTCGGAGGTTTCGTAAGTTACTTTCACCATTAGACTGCTGTTGAATTGATTTTAAAAAGTAAGGTGCATTAGCGTCAATCATAAGAGCGTTGCTGTTGATCAAAATTACCGGCTGCAAGTAGTTTCGTATCTTTACTTTTATTTTCGCACATTAATTTTAATTGAGAGCGCTGTCGCGAGTAGCTGATTACTCACAATCGGTGCTGAGCCGTCCACCCTGGTCCATTCATCGAGCGCGGTTCGAGGCGTTGGTGCGCGCCCTGTGGGTCCTTTATTGCGCAAGCGACATCGAGGTAGCTTGCTTGCAAGACGAGCTGGCACCGACAGGTGAATCATTATCTAATCGTCTACCTCGGTCACTTGCTTTCAGGCTGGTGAGTGGCAAAGCTTACGATGCAAGGTTCTAGCAGTAAGGCCTGAACAAGTAAGGGGGGGCGGATGACGAACATCGGGAAGGCGGAAAGCTTCGACGACGGATTTCTCCGTGCAGCGCTTGAAGTCATCGCGAGGCGTGATGAGCGCAAAGCCACCATTGTCAGTCAGGACTTCGACGGCCTGAAGAAGCGACTTGATCGCTCACCGAGCACGACGCGCTTCACGCAGCCGATGGCCGAGTTCTACCTCGGTATCCCGAGACGACACTTCGACAAGCTCAAACGAGAGCATGGTAATCCGTTTCTGATCAGCAAGAGCACGCCACGCTCGATTGCTAAGGTAGAACTCTTGACGTGGTATGCCCAAATCGTCCATTGGGCAACGATTGAGGCGAGCTCGCCAGAGGAAGCACTTTCCAAATGCGATATCGACGCGATTGGTTATAGTGAGTTCGATTTCGACCAATGGCACAGCGCACCTGAAATTCTTCGCATCGAAGATGAAGGCGGTTCGCTCATTGCGTGCGACTACGAGGATGATGTTCCTGACATCGATGATCTGTAAGTCCCATTTGGGCTTCTCTAATCGACTGACGCTGTCACGCTGCGATCTTGACGAAAGGCGTGATGGCGTTAAGTTGAAGGGGAGGAGAGAAAATGGACCAGGCACTTAAAAGAAAGATTAGACAGACAGTGAAGCAGGGGAGTGAGGCGTATGTGATGTCACTTTGTCAGGCTCAAAGCGAGAGCGATGCTGCTGCACGCTACGCCATTGAGGTGGCAATCACGAGCGACAAGGAGAGCTTGATTGATCAACTGTTGCCACTGCTGTCAGAGTCATTTGAGGTCTATCCGCTTAATGTGGCTGCCAAGGCGGGTTCGGTGCGGGCGGTTGAGCAGCTCATTGAGTTCTGCGATGCAGAGGATGACGAGGCATTGGTGCTTGCTGCCAGGCACGGTCACACGGAGTGCGTCAAACGACTGCTCAAAGAGTGCAGCCCTCTGCAACACGACTCACTGGCGCTGTATGAGGCGGCGCGCCATGGTCATGCAGATGTCGTCTTTCAGTTGCTCCTGTTCTCAGACGCCAAGGCGCAGGACAGTCGAGCATTGATTGCCGCATGCAAAGAAGGACATTTGGAGGTGATCAAGCACCTGCTGCCGTTCTCATCCAAGATCCAATGTGCGCAGCGCGGCTTTGCGGCGGCGGCCGAGAACAACCATGTCGACGTCGTTGAGTTCTTGATAGAAGCTGGCCTTCCCGATCCGGAAGACACCTACTCATTGGGACTTAACGTCGCTGCTGCGAAAGGCCATGAACGCCTGATGCGCACCTTGCTCGGGGCGATTGTGACAACCCACCGTGCGCCTCGTGACTTTGGCGAAGAGGCGCTGCAATCTGCGGCACGAACTGGGCATGTAGGTATCGTCAAGTCCATCTTGGAGTTTGCGCACAAGACGGCTTATCCCGAGTTGGCCCTACATGCGGCACTTCGAAATGGCCATGATGAAGTGGTGGATGCTCTGGTTCGCCGAGTGAACTTAGATGATGTGCGGGACCTGATCACAGACGAAGCGATTGAGACGAAGCTTGATGAGGCGATTGCCAGAGTTGATGCAGCGAAGCAACACAGAGAGCTTCAATCCAACGAGCGCAAGAGAGTGGCGCAGAGCGATGCGGCAGAGCCGGTGATGAAAAACTCATCCCATAGCGTGCGCTTGTAGCACTCGCGCTGGACTCTCAGAGCTGTTCATCGAAGATCAGCAGGGCAGCTAGATCTCGCTCTCTTGGTTGCTTCCCGCTAAAGTGCTTGGCCTGTAGCAACCTGGTGCCAAGTCCAGGGCAGTCTTGAAAGGAAGCGATGTAGGTGTTCAGAGGTTTAGCGTTTTTGGTTTTTGTGCTTGCCGCAGCGTCAGTGGGAGCCGCAGAGCTGGTTGGTCGTGCGGCCTCACAGATGGTGACACGCTCACCGTAGCGAAGAAGCGCATCCGCCTATGGGGCATCGACGCCCCAGAGAGCGCACAGCAGTGCATTACGCAGGATGGTCATTCTTGGCCATGTGGTCGGCGGTCCGCCGCTGCGCTGGACGGTTACCTGTGGGACAAGACTGTTCGCTGCCAACCCAAGGACACGGACCGCTATGGCCGGGTGGTCGCGGAGTGCTTCGTTCAGGGGCAGTCCGTCAACCTTTGGATGGTGCGCTCGGGTTGGGCGGTTGCGTATCGGCAATACACCGCAGCGTTCGTCGCTGACGAGGCCGACGCGCGCCAGCACCAGGGCAACCTCTGGCAGGGGCCTTTCCAGATGCCTCCAGACTACCGGCGCGGCAAGCGGGACAGGCTGCTCGCCAGGCTCGCGTTGACGAGCCAACCATGCCGGGCGGATGCCGCGTCAAAGGCAACATCTCCCGCCAGGGCAAGAAGATCTACCACGTGCCCGGTCAGCGGGACTGCGAGGGCACCCGCATCGACCTGAGCCGTGGCGAGCGCATGTTCTGTAGTCCCGGGGAGGCGTTGCGGGCAGGGCGGCACCCCGCAAAGCGTTGACGGGAATTTGTGAAGGAGGATGACTGAGCCGGTTGGCGTCCAAGCCTAGCTTGTGAAACACTTACCTATCAGTTCACCCTGGATACGGCGCGATGTTGGCGCAGGACAACATAATTTCGTGGCGCCAAGCGGCGCAAGCATTGAGCCGCCCTGTGCTTGCCCAAGCTGCAAGGACAGGCGACGGCCGCTTCATCCTTAAGCTCCTGACTGACGCCGGTCTGCAGGTTGGCTCAGGTCAAACGGTCGCTGAGTTGCTAGACCAGGTGTTGGATGGGCTTCGACGAAACTATCGGTGCGAATATTTCTACAAGGCAGCCATCGCTGATCGAGTAGTGTTTGGGCGTCATAGCCCACGGACGGCAAGCTTGCATGTCGAATTGCCTGTGGGTCGATCCATTATTGATCTTGCTATCTTCAACGGCACTTCGACGGCCTACGAAATAAAAACTGAGTTCGATAGTCATCGCCGCTTGCTGACCCAAACTCCTGACTACTTGCGTGTCTTTGAGCGGGTCTACTTGGTCACACATCCGTCCATTAGTCCGCAATATCTCCGGGTTTTAGATGACCGAGTAGGTATTTTAACGCTGCAAAGTAATGGATCGTTGAGTGAGATCAGAGCGCCAAGGGCTTCCACGAGTAACTTGGACAAGATGGCGCTTTTTCAGATGCTCAGGGCTCAGGAATATGTCCAAGCAGTGCGAGATTGGTTCGGTGATCAACCTGAGCTACCAAATGGGCGTCGTTACGAGCACTATCGGCGTCTGTGGGAACAGCTGACGACAGAGCAAGCTCATGCATCGGTAATCAGAGCAATGCGGGAACGGACCACCGCCGAGTCGATGGTTGACTTTGTTCGATCGCTTCCCAGAAGTTGTCGAGTCCTAGGCTACGCCACGCCGCTATCTAAGCCTCAGCAAAAACGGGTATTGAACGCGCTCCACGATCTGAATTATGCTTGATCAGAGACCGACGCAGGGGGCGTCGTTGGAGCGAAAAGGATGTATGTTCCGTATATGTATGGTCGGCAGTATGAGCTGTTGGCGATCCGGTGGTTGCTTGGCCATAGTGACCGAGATCTAAGCCAATGGCTTCCGCTTGTTGAGCCCGTCATGGCTCGGCCCAGTGATCTTAGTCGATGTATGGCTATGTGCCAGGATCAGCAACAGGATTTGGCTGTTATCGTCAATCCTCATCGACACCAGTTGAAGGATGCCGGCGCTCGCCATGCTTGGGGGCAGGTGGCTTGGGCTCAAATTGATGCTTTCTCTGCGGTGGTGCCGACCTATCGATTGGACGAGCAGACGACGGTAGCGGAAGTTTCTGCGTTTCTCGCGCGTTTTTCTGATCGCAAGCTGGCTATGGTGATCACGGCCAATGCGCTCTCAGTGGCTGACACGCAGTGGCTTGCTAGTCAGGCAGCCATTCATTGGTTTGTAGTGCTCACGGATAAGGTGCCTGCACATGTCTTGGCGTTATTCCCTTCTAAGCGAACGATTTGGTTGAAAGATTGCTTTGCCAGATTAAGTAGGAACGCTGACTACAAAGGGGCGGAGTATTTCACTGATCGTCATAAGACTTCCAACGGTAAAGCTGGAGGGATTGGTGATTACCTGTGCCTTGGCGATTTCTTCTCTGCTGGGGGTGGCGCTCCTGGCGCTGTCACAATCCATGCGGCTTTTAAAGAGCCGCAGAGTCAAGATGTTTGGATCGAGCATTTCGTGTCGAAGGATCAGGTCCAACATGAGGTCGATACGGCAGTTAAGTTTCTTCAAGCAGCTAAGAAGCTCGTTAAGCAGGTCCGCTTGCGGCCGAAGGAGTTTGGCACTAATCCGGCGCTTGCTGAGTTTGAGTGCTTGGTGCGAGAGGATAAATTTCCCCAGCTTGCAACAAGCAAGAAGCTTCAAATGGTGCACCATATGTGTCTAATGATGGATGTTTTACAAGGTCGCTTGTAGTGCGGCGCTCCTGATGCTGGGTAGGGTAAGAGGCTTATGAACACAATATCTGGCGCCTTCGATGATTTTTCTCATTCGCTAAGAGTTCTGCAAGAGGCAGATTCTCGCGCCGCAAGTGGCTTGCTCGTAGTGGATCGGGCGGAAGCTGTTGGCAACATTGAGAACGCGTGGTCGAGCGTTCTCAATGCTTTTCATAGTCTCTATGATGCGATGGAAAAGGATTCAGGATATTCATTGGATTGGTATGCTAAACCCGAGCTTGCTCTGATTCTGGTTCTACGAAATGCGCGTCATCACAATCATGCGCGGAAGGTGCGCACGCTTTATACACATTATGTGCAAGAGGCCGAGAAGATCGGCAGGCTGGAGATGTATCTCCTCCTAGACTTCCCGGCCGGCGAGGAAGACGGGGATACGTTTGACCTGTACCTGTCTTGGGAAGATTTCAACGAGCTACTGGCGCTACCGCAGGGCACAACGCGAATTCGTCCAGTCGTTGCGCAGGCTATTCGAGAATATTTGGGCACAGCGAGCTTCAATAGCTATGCAGTTCGCCATGATCTTGCTGAAAATCGGGTGGTTTTCAATGCTATTCCTTTGATCTGTAATGCAGCGGCGACGCTAGTGCCCATCATCGAGAAGAGCATTAAGTCGACCTCAACCGAGGCTGGAGCCTTCTTAGTGCTATTCAAGGATATGCCGCATTCTCGCATGCATAAGCCTGAGATCAACGTCGGCCCCATTGCTTATATGCCGTGACTCGAAGATATTTCGCTGATGTGATGAGCGTCAGTATCTTTGGAATTATTGCCGGCAATGCGATGAGAAGCGTGAGGGCTTCAAACTTGGTCATGGAATATGCCTTGTGCGGAGCATTCGCTGGCTTGGATGGCTTCGCTCAAGGATACATCTTTGCTCCCTTCCTCAACCGCTCCTTGAACTGTCCGCGCACGTATGTAGGCAGCGTTACGGATGGCTGATAGTTTCCAAGCGCTTCAACTTGGGCCTTGCGGATGTTCCCAGCCGACTTGTGCACATAGTTGTCCTGCAGCACGGGCGCCTTCTTGTTGAGGGCATGGCCGGTGATCAAGGCAATGTGCTCTACCCGTACGCCCTTGGCGTCAAGCTCGGTAGCCAGGGTATGGCGGAAGGCATGCGACCCGATCCCCTTGCCAAAGCCAAGCCCCTTCAAATACTTCGCAAACTGATTAACGAAGCCTTGGCTGTAGCGCCCGTTTGGCTCACCGGTCTTGCGGCACATGCCGGCAGACAGGTTCGGGAAGAGGCGAGGGTGGCCAGACGCTTTGATGTCGGCAAGGAAGTCGAGGAAGCCCGCCTGGATGAGGCTTGGGTGGATCGGCACCTTGCGAATGGCACTCTTACCTTTCAGGCTTTGACGGCTGCGCTTGCCAGCGCTTAGCGCCAGATCTTCGTCCACGGTCTTCTGGATCGAGAAGCACCACACGCCTTGATCTTGGACGATGTCGGCTACTTTGAGCTGGGCGATCTCATTGATCCGGGCGCCTGTGTAAAGCGCAATGAGCGGGCACCACCAACGGTGCGGATACTTCTTGGCCCAGGGCAGGAAAGTCTCGGGGTTGAAGATCTTCTGAATATCCTCTGGCGAGAGCAGCCGTTCTGGCTCTTCTTGGTCAATGAGGAGATCAACCCTTGGCGCTTCGAAAGCGTCCATCGGTGAATGCGGGATTGCTCTGGCCTTAGCTAGCTTGTTGAAGAATGAGTTCAAGAAGCGGCGATGCAATTCAAGCGTAGCGTTGGCTGGCTGTGTTCTGCCTAAAGCCTGCCCTTTGGCGATCAACCCTTTGACGTCAAGCTTCTGATAGGCTGGATTGGACATGAAGTCCTCAGGGGCCCAGCGCAACAGATCCCACATCTCATAGATATGCGTGTGATTGATGCGCGCGACGGAGATGTTGCCGGTCACGCGTTGCAAGATTGTAAGCGTTCGACGATACGCGTCAATGGTGGATTTCTCGCGGCCCTGCCGATCCTTATCGTTGAGAAAATCTTTCACCTCCTCGGATAGAAGCCGGGCGGGTGTGGCCAGAGGCAAGGGTTCCGGATAGCGTGTGCCCGAGCGGCGAAGCCGACGCTTGCGCTCCTGATCATCGAGCGTCGCTTGAACGAGGTCTTGAAAGTAAACGGCACCAGCGCGGCTGGTGATCCGGATGTTCTTGAAAGCCGATTTCCCACTTCGAACCTCTTCGATGAAAAGGTCGCCGATGGGGTGTTGAAGATAGTGCTGTAATTGAGGAATTTGCAAAAGCATCTACTTGTCCGTGTGTGGAGGTAGATTTGTGATAAGGCAGTGGCAATTTTCGTCAATACAAAAAAGAGACAGAATTTTGATCTGCAAGATTGCCTAAGTCGGTTCTATTTGCGGTGCCAATTTTTTTAAATATGAGTAAATATGTTTCGTCTTTTTGTGTGGGATAATATAAGTGGCATGGGCTTTTAAGCGCGGTTTAATTGAAATAACCATAAACGTGCTTGTAGCGTTTAAAGGTCATAAATCGTGAAAAAACGAGAGATATCTCACGCAAGCAAAATGAACTTCAGATAAATGAAATAAGCTTTGCCTAATCTAATCATTCTTAAGAAGACAGTTAGGCAATCTGACTTATGGCGTTTGGGCTTTTGCAAATTTTTGAAGGGGAGTTTGAGCATTTAAGACATAAGTGGTCTGAAATGGGCCCGGAGATGAGCAACAACGGAAGAGCAAGTGGCCCACCTTCCAGGATGACAATCACCTGATTTTCGCCGCGCGAGGGTTAGCGTCATTCCACAGTTCGAAATGGTCAATATATGAAAATATTCATCAGTTCGCTTATCACCGGAATGGAGGCCGAACGAGCAGCGGTCAAGCAGGCGATCGAGTTGCTAGGCCACCAGGCGATCATGGCGGAGGATTTCGGCGCCCGAGCCAGCTCTCCCCAAGTCGCATGTCTGAGTGGCGTGCGCGAGGCGGATCTTGTCATCCTCGTTCTTGGACCGCGCTACGGGACCAAGCAGGCAGGAGGCGTCTCGGCAACCCACGAAGAGGTGCATGAAGCCAGGAACCGTAAGCCACTCCTGATGTTTGTACAGTCCGGCATGGAGGCGGAACCGGATCAAGCCGACTTGATTAGAGAGATCGGCAATTGGCAAGGCGGTCAGCTCTGGGATGGTTTCGTCTCAGCAGATGACCTGGGGCAAAAGGCAACTCTCGCCATCCATCGGTTTCAGCTGACGCAGGCCGTGGCGCCCCTCGATCCCACAGGATTGCGCGATCGTGCACTGGCGCTCTTCCCACGGATCGAGCGCGGCTATCAGCAAAGTGGCACGGTTTTGCAGCTTGCTGTTGTGGCTGGACCCGATACAACGGTGCTTCGTCCTGCCGAGATTGAGGCCCAGGCGCTCATAGATGCCATGCAACAGCATGCGCTCTTCGGAAGGCCTTCCATTTTTGATCGTGGCTTGGGGATGCAATCGCGCTTAGAGGGAGAGGCGTTGTTCTTGGCCCAAGAAGGTCCACGCAGCGAAGGTGCGTCGATCCGGCTATGGCCGAATGGGGATGTGCGCCTGACCTTGCCCGTGCCACCTCCCGAGCGCGGCATGGGGCTATCGGTCGTCTTGGAAGAAAGCGTCGCTGAGAAGCTCGAAGCGGCGATCGCCTATGCCTCGTGGCTTCTGGGTCAGATCGACCCTACCGAGCGACTCACCCACGTGGTGCCGGCAGTGCGATTGATTGGAGAGCATGCCGGCGCTTGGAGGACCCGTGCTGAGCACGAGGCCAGTCCTAACAGCATGCAAGTGCCTTGGCGACAGGGAGAGCATCAAGAACTGGTGCTTCTCACGCCAGCCCACCAAGTCAGGCAATCGCTATCCATGGATACGCAGCGCATCGTAGAAGACCTGGTTGTGCTCTTGCGCCGCCGCTGGGATGGCTAGGTCGTCAGTCGAAAATCAAGACGCAGAGCGTATTCCTCAAGATCTTCCGGTAGGAAAAGCCTACCGGTTTAGCCATGTTTTGGGGGACGCAATTGGCTGAGCGCTCGCGGGAGCTCGCTGCACGCTGATGCACTTCTAGGGATGAGGGCGCTCGTCCCTTAAATGTCCAGCTTGTGCGATTGGGTGGTCTATCCTTTATTACCAGGCCCTCGCCTAGGGCTTTGTGATTTCTCTGATCCCAGTCCCGGTCCCTCGTTGCTTTGATCGGTTTGGCGCGGACGATGGGCGGAGCCATCGGGACTCACTACATTCGCTGTCCTTACGGCTCTCTTAGTGCGTAATGGCGATGAGCCAGGGTCAAACGGCGTTGGCTCCGGGCCGGGCCTAGTTTGCGCGCTATAAACGGGCATGTGTTCAGCTAGAATACTCGCTACCTGACGCGCTTCTGTAATGTTATTTAGGATGAGCCAGCCCGTGGAGGGTGCTGCTAGCTCGTCCGCGCCCTCAGTTAGCAATTGCTCGAAGAGAACGTTACCGATTATTGACTGATTAGGGAGTAATTGGGGCGACCACAAGCCTTTCACGGTTTCCTTCCATCCTTTCGGGAAGTTCTTAATGTTCTTACCCCATAGCTTTACGCATGCATTCACAATCAAGATATTTTTTGCGCTAAGGATTGTATGGACATTCTGATGATTTGTAATCGCACTACAGCGAATTTTATCGCTCTCGTAAACCAGGTAATGTAACCAGTGTAGGTTTGAAAAGACTGGCGCTATCTTGGGGTGTGCTAAGTCATTTAATATATCGAGCCCATAATCAGCAAGTCTCAGAAATTGTGGTTCGGGTAGCTTCGGGGGGGTTGCTCTCGCGGGCGAGATATGCTCGATGGAGAACGATCCAGTTCCCTTTTCCATTTTGGCCTGAAATACTGAGACACGAAAAGTGCCATCCGGCATGCAAATGACCAGCGCGAAATCAGCCCCGCGCCCTGGTTCTGTCATCAGTCCACTTCCGCTTTTCGCATATCTCACCCAGAGATAGCTCGGGTCGAGAGCGGGCTGGTAGGCCAAGCAACAGAATGGGGCGGCTGCCGTGAACGCGCCTAAGATGGCTGCGGTGATTGTCTCTTCATCATGATCGGCTGTGATGTTTTTTCTCAGCAGTTCAAGGAGTGCCATCTGAAATGTAGCAGCCAGCGCATTTGAGGTCGAGTTCAGCGGAGCGCCGAGTTCGGCTTCTATCCAGTTCTTCAGAGGTTGCACGTTCACGGTCCTTGTCGAGTTTTTTAGGATGCGAGCGACTTGCCAGCTCGTAAGAGCGCAGCGCGGCGAGCTTGTCCTGAGGGTAGTAGTCTGCCCATGGTCGGTCAATAGGCTTATCTGTGGTGAAGATGGCGCTGGCAGCTTTTCGCCAATTCTTTGGGAGTTTAAAAGGCGTAACCGGCACACGGTAAGCTACTTCTGGAGGGGTGTCAGCATCTTCAATCCACCGAATAAATTGCTCTTTTTCTTCCTGGCTTCCTGTATCAAAGATACGGTTGAAAATTTGGTCCATCACGTGTCTGTGTTCGAGGTGCGACATTGCAATTCCATTCCAATACGCTAGAGCTGACGACAACTTAGGGAAGTAAAGTGCCGATGCCCCCCTATGCATGGGTCGAGTCATCCAGCCCTTTTTCCTCTTCTCGTTCGACAGCACCACTCTAAATTGCTTAAGCTGTGCTTGTACTCTTTTTCTATCCATCTCTATCCCCGTTTTTTTTCATGAGGGTAACGGGGTTTTGATGTTCGTCAATATCTGGTGGTCTAGATAGGGATCATCCGAGTAACTTCACAGAATTTTTCTGTAGCCGAAGGGTTAGTTGTGTTCGAATTTTATAATTCAATAAGTCTGGCCTGATTCCATAACAGGCAAAGTAGAATCCTCGGAAATAGGCGTTTTATGCTATTGAGCCTTGCGAAATCTTGAGTCAGAACTGATGAACTCTGACTCAGGAAACACACATGGCCATCTACCACACCCGCATCAAAACTTACAGCCGAGCCAAAGGGCATTCGGCACTTGCCGCAGCGGCATATCGCGGCGGCTACTTGCTCACCGATCCCGCCTCAGGTGCGCGCCACGACTACCGGGGTAGGGCGGGCATCATCCAGTCGCGTTGCCTGGCACCACCTGGTTCGCCGGCATGGGCGGATGACCCGCAAGCACTTTGGGCCGCTGCAGAAGCGGCAGAGCGACGCTGCAACAGCACCGTCTGCCGCGACTTCGCGGTTGCGCTTCCGCACGAACTCGATGACCCCAAGCGCTGGGAGTTGGTGCTCGATATCGCACATCGCCTGATTGGCCGCTTTGGATTTGCGTTGCAAGCCAGTCACCATCGCCCGACCAAAGATGACCCACGCTACTTCTATACGCATCTGCTCGCCACGACGCGAAAGATGGAAGCCTCGGGTTTGACCCAGAAGACGCGCGTCTTAGATGGGCGCATCAATGGCAAGGAAGAAGTCGAATGGATCCGCGCGATGATCGCTGATCGGATCAATGCACACCTTGCCCAAGCTGGCATTGGCAAATCGGTTGAGCATCGGCCCTTGACGGAACGCTTAGAGGCGATGCGAGGCAGCGGGATCTTTGTCCAAGGCCAGGAAGGCTTTGAGCAACTTCTGTCCCGCTACCGCCAAGAGGGGCGACTGTTGAGCGTGCCGGATGGCCACACGGCGGAAGAGGCCCAGCGAGAGCGTCATGGGCCGGACATGGATACTTCTGTTGATGAGGCTTCGGTGGCGCAGATGCCCATCATGCTGTCACCCACTGGCGGGCTCAGTTCAAGTAGGGACGACGAAGCTCTGTCAGCAAACCTAGAAGATCGAACCGGCCATCAAGATACGCATTGATGGCGTCGGCCATGTGCTGATCAACGCCAAAGCCAGCTTCGTTTTGTTGGGCGATCCAGCCTTCAACATGAGCTTGGCGGAGTTGATGTTCTTGCTGGTCGAGGGGCATAGCGGGGGAGTGAACGGCAGAAGACATAATGACGAATCCAGTGTTGTGGTTCTTCGATTCGTAGCAGAGAAGCCTTCGCCGTCAAGCCCAGTCGCCTAGCCCAATTGTCGTTCGGTCAAAGCTTCAATTTTTCGTTGACTGCCTGACTGACCAGTTCATACCACCGGTTCATCTCGGTCTCGTTCCCGAACTTGATGGTCCACACCGGATGATCGATGTCGCGCACGTTGAGCGTCAGCGTGCCTTCGCGGTTGTAGTTATGCCAGTGCTTTTCCCAGGACCGCACATCGCTCAGCGCATACGCCTTGATGCGACTGCCGGCTTTGAACTTGATCATGGCGCGTGCTGTAGACACAGCAATGCGCGTGTTTTTGTAGCCATAAAACCGCTGGAAGTCATGGTCAAATGTTGCGTTGTCGCTGCGCGTTTTCATCGTTTTGGCAAGCACCAAGAAGATCGCGGCGCAGCCAGCGAAGAAGACCAGGGTAAGAAAAGTGCCGACGCTCATGTGAGTTCCTGAGGAAATGATGGGGTCGCCGTTGATCGCCAACGGTGACTACTGGACGCGACCAGTGATTTTCCAAGTGCCGCCCACCTTGGTGAAGGTGTAGACCCCGTCCATTTGATTGCCGAAGTCTTGACCCAATGCCTTTACCTTTGCGCTGGCATCGCACGTGTAGCTGGGCGCACCTTCTGCCTTTTGGCACTGGTTGCTCTTGAAGTCTTCGATCCTGGCCTCGTCATTGCTGTTCTCTTTGACGAACTGCAAAAAAGCGTGCTCCCGCTCAGACTGCGATGGGCGACCTCCCGAGCAAGCCGCCAGAGAGACGATCAACGTGCCGATGACGGCAAAGCGAGCCTTGGACATAGAAATTCCTTGAATAGGGAGGTCGAACGGATCGGCGCATGCACGGATGTTCAGGGCCGGCAGGGCTGCCCAAGCAACGGTTTCCAGTGCAGTTGACAGCTTGCCGATGCAGCGGCAGTATGCGTTCAACGAATGATTCGTTCAACGAATTTTTGCAAGGCGCGTAACTCACGTTCATCCTTGTAGGGATGAGCACCCCCCAACCTGACATCCTGTCGTTGTTCGCTGCGCGGCTTAAAGCGCGCCGCCTAGCAATTGGCCTTGTGCAACAGGACTTGGGTGTCGCTCTTGGATTGGAGAGTCGCATCGCTCAGGCTCGCATCAGCCGCTACGAAACGGGCACGCATGTCCCAGATCTCAAGACTGCCTTGGATCTGGCTGATGCACTGGGTGTGTCCCTCAGTTCCTTGGTCGCCGAGTCTGATCGACTTGGTCAGATCATCGAGCTGGTGCGCCAGCTGCCTGAGGGGCAGCAGGAAGAGCTGGCGAAACACTTGTCGGCACTCGCTGCTTCGTCTCCTTCGAAAGCCGAAAAAGAGTAGGCCGAATAACCTAGGGGGCGGACAAGCTCTCACTCGGGGAGCAGCGAAGGACGTCGCAAAAAAATTGCGGCTGAGCCCAGCGCAGCGGCCCGCTTAGTCCATGGTGCGAAAGGTCCCGTCGCTGTCTTGGCATGCTCCCCGTCAGACAATTCCTACACAGATGCCAATGTGCAACCGATCTGAGCGGGCGGTGTGATCCTGTAATCTTGCGAGCGGACGGTCGTTTTCAAACAAGCCAGGGATCACAGATGGAAGGCAGCGCGTCATGACCGGCAAGATCAAGCTCAGTGTCGCCATCGCGCTCTTGCTCTTCGCCCTCACCGCAGGGGTCTACCTTTCCGGTCAATTGATCTTGATGCTCTTGAAGGTGGCTGGGCCGCTTAGCGTCGGCACCTATTGGTCTTACGTCAAAGCACTCGACTTTCCGCAGTTCGCTCCCTACGCGACCAAGATCAAGCTGGCCGGCGCCATTGGCTTCGGCGTGCCGCTCCTGGCCTGGATCGCGCTGCTGATCCCGCTGTTTAAGCCGAAGGCCGCCGCCTTGCATGGCGACGCCCGCTTTGCCTCCGGCATTGATCTGGCCAAGAAGGACATGCTCAAACCGTCGCCAACCGGCATTGTGGTTGGGAAGCACGGTGGCAAGTTGGTGCGCCTACCTGGGCAACAGTTTGTGATCCTGGCCGCGCCCACGCGTTCGGGCAAGGGTGTGGGCATCGTCATTCCCAATCTGCTCGACTACCAAGGCTCAGTGGTAGTCCTGGACATCAAGCAAGAAAACTTCGATCTCACTTCCGGCTGGCGCAAGAGCCAAGGCCAAGAGGTCTTTTTGTTCAACCCGTTTGCCGAAGACGGGCGCACGCATCGCTGGAATCCACTGAGCTACATCTCGCCCGATCCCGCCTTTCGCGTGTCGGATCTAATGAGTGTCTCGGCGATGCTCTACCCGGACGGCTCTGACGCCCAGAAGTTCTGGGTGAGCCAAGCGCGCAACGCCTTCATGGCGTTTACGCTTTATCTGTTCGATAGCCTCGATGATCAGATCAAGCGCAAGCACCCTAAAGACACCTGGATGTTCCCAACGCTCGGAATGCTCTATCGCGTGTCGTCTGGGGATGGGAGCGACTTGAAGGGCTACCTCAAAAAGCTCTCGCAGCGCGACTTCCTGGGCCGCGATGCCAAGATGGCGTTCGACAATTTGCTCTCGCAAGCCGAAGAGACGTTCGCCTCGATCATGGGCACGTTCAAGGAGCCGCTCAACCAGTTCATCAACCCAATCCTGGATGCGGCAACCAGTGGCAACGATTTCTTGCTGACCGATGTGCGCAAGAAGAAGATGAGCATCTACATTGGCATCCAGCCGAACAAGCTGGCCGAAAGCCGCCTGTTGATCAACCTGCTGTTTAGTCAGCTCATCAACCTCAACACCAAAGAGTTGCCGCAGAACAACCCGGCGCTCAAACACCAGTGCTTGCTGCTGATGGACGAATTCACGTCCATCGGCCGGGTCGACATCATCGCAAGCGCCGTGAGCTACATGGCCGGCTACAACATCCGCTTGCTGCCGATCATCCAGAGCATGGCGCAGCTGGACGCGACCTATGGCAAGGATGTCTCGCGCACCATCATCACGAACCACGCCCTGCAAATCGTCTACGCCCCACGCGAGCAGCAAGACGCCAACGACTACTCGGACATGCTCGGCTACACCACGGTGCGCAAGAAGAACAAGTCGCACACCAGTGGCAAGCAAAGCAGCGTGTCCTATTCCGAAACTGAGCAACGCCGTGCCTTGATGCTGCCGCAAGAGTTGAAGGCCATGGGCTTTGACAAGGAAGTCTTCCTTTACGAAGGCATCCCAAGTCCGGTGCTCTGCGAGAAGATCAAGTATTACGAAGATACCTACTTCACCAAACGGCTGCTACCAAAAGCCGAGGTGAAGAAGTTATCTGCCGCCGTATCGGGCTCATGAAAGTAGCTCTTGACGAAAAAATCCAAGCCATTGCCGGGAAATGAAGATGCCATTTGTAAATGAATTTATTCCTGAGCCAGATGTTGTTAAATACGACCTAGAAGCAATCGACAGAGGCTTCGTGGTCGGTGGCACCAATGCGAGAGACTGGACAATTGATCGTGATCGCGACATCTATTTGCGCAATGTCGCAAACGGTGGCGGCACCGAAAGCGAGGTCAGAAACCAGACAAAGTTCTCCTTCTATTGGCATGGCGAACTCCTAACACTGAGACTGGATTTGGTTGATGGTGGAGGCGCGCGTGGTCAGCCCGGTTGGTCCCATTGGAGACTGATGTGGATCAATGGTGGAGAGGGACTGCCTGAGCATCTCAAGGCTGACAAGGAGCAATTCATAGCTGATCTCAAGGAGGCCTTGCTCGCATACAAGGATTTCGGCGTCCATTCCAGGAACACGGACTACCACATCGTTTTTGAAGTCGATGAGGGGTGCTTGGTGTGAATGGCTCGATATCTGCCCAGGACGCAATCGATAGAATTCGTCAGAACTCTGGCGATTACCAAACACCGGATTCGCTGCGGTCGCTCGCCGCGCAGGTGGACGCGAATGCCTCAGGCAAGGTCACTGTTCTTTACAGTGGCCCGGCAGCGAAAGACATCTGGTCGACTGATGTCATTGGATCGATGATCGAATCTGGCGAAGACATCCGGGTTATCGATAAAAGCCAGGCATCGAAGTTTCTGAATTCCCGTGAGTTCTATACCGCGCTCGCCGACATCTACGAAATTTCGCCTCGTGAGCTGATAGACGGGTCTCATCGTGGGCCTGCCACAGAGTGGCTTTACCACCCCACGCAAGGTCCTTGGGCAGATGCGTCTGGACGGTTTGCAGATGCAACCGTAGGTGAGGTTCATGCCATCGTGGGCGACGCTCAGCCAAGCCGTGTCTTTGGCGAAATTGAAGTGCCTCGCATTCTTGCCAATCCAAACGTCAGCTCGATTGAGGGGCTTCCGCGTGAAGCGCTGACCGGTGTGAAAGACCGGCTCGGTCAGCAAGCAGCCTTTGAGCTGATCGTGGCCCGTGCGCGTGAACACGAGGGCATGCTGCGCATCCCAGCCAGTGATGATGCGCTCCGCGAGAACAAAGTTCTGAGGCTCGACAACAGAGAGTATTTTCGCGGAACGGCCATTGAGGGAACATCAAAGGCGTTAGACCAGAGCACGCTTCCGCTCAGTCAGCGTATGAGTCCGCCAACCGAGCATGCCCAAGCGGGTCAGCAGCGCTGGGATGAGTGGCAGGGACGCAATATCCAGACCACGCCTGAGCCTGAGATCCCAGGCCTGCGTCGCGCCGGGATGACAGCAGGGCTTGCGGGTTTGGGTGTTGCTGCCACCGCCTACGACGCGTCTCAAACCGGCGAGCGTGTTGGCACGCTGTTGGCACAAGACAACCTCACCGCTGCGCGCTCGGAAGCGTTGCACTTTGCTGCCCGAGGCGCGGGCGGCTGGGCAGGCGGCGCTGCTACCGCTGCCGTTGTTGGCACAAGTGGTGCCGGCCCCGTCGCGCTGGTGGTGGCTGATGGTTATCTATTCAGTGCCGCTGCCGACAAGGCCGTGACGCTTTGGGACAACCGTCAGATCTATACACAAACCGACAAGCAGAGCGTGAGTTGGGAGTCCAATGGCAGCCAGTGGCTTCGCCAAGAAAAGGCAGACCTGCAAAACGATGGCGCGGATACCCCACAGAAGCAGGGCATGTTCGCGCTGCCTGAAAAAGCGCGCGAGCTGAACTATCACGCAAGTAGCGAAGCGACCGAGCAGGCGCTGGGCAAGGTGCAACCCAGTAATCCCTATGTGCAGCCATCCAGTGAGGCAGATGCGGCGCATCTCTACGCACGGAATTGGCGGCATGATCCGGCAAGTGGCCAGTGGTCACGGATGATCGCCGACGAAGTCGATCGGAACGATCGACCTGTCTGGACAGTTGATCCAGCGAGCCCTGAGCGCAATGCTGCACTGGACCAGCAGGCAGCCCAGGTGGTGGACGCCAACATTGCCCGTGGCCCAGCTGCGATTGCAGCGACCTATCAAGCTGCTTATCGGCGCAATGGTTGGGACGACTTCGGCCCCGTGCCAGCGGCCGTGCAAACAGCCTTGAACCCAGACTCACTGCAAGCATCGGACGGCAAGCAGTATCAGCGCGATATCCAGGGTCAGTGGCGGCATGATGGTATTGCTGCCGAAGGCAATGTTCCGTTGGAACTGAATGCGACGCGTGAGCGCTTGCAACCGGCCTTGGAGCAGCATGCGCAGGCAATGGCACAAATGCCCGCGCGGCAAACGCCAACGCTGCAGCAGCAGGACCAGGCCAATACCGAAGCGACCTATGCCGCCTATGGCGTTGCGCCCAATGCCCAGACTGCAGGCGCGATCCAGCTTGCGGTGCAAAAAACCCGTGAGGCAAACGGGATTGATGCGGCGACCAGCTCTTTGGCGTTGGAGCGTGATGCGACCGGCCAATATTCGGTGGACAGCCCCATCCAGCATCTGCGCCGTGACGCCGATGGTGTGGTGCGCGTTGCGGCAACCACCAGCACTGACGAGATCCATCAGGCGCTTGGCGAAATGCAATCGCTTCGGCAAGAGCAACCACCTTCGACGGGTGCACCCGAGCTGCGCATTGATGCGCAATCGCCCCAAGAACGTGACGCCTATGAGCAAGCCTTGCGGGAGGCCAATCGGCAGGGCGTTTCGACGCAAGAAGCGCAACAGGTCGCAAGTTTCGCCGCAACGACGGTCACCGCTCCGCGTGTAGACGAAAGCCAAGCGCCTCAGGCAGCCATTGACGTGCAGCGAGATCGAGACGTTGCACGCACACCCGACGCGCCTGCTGCTGCTGCGGAGATGGCAACGCCTGCTCCGGTCGTGATGCCTGCATCCGTCAACGCGCCGCTGCCAGAAGACGTGCGCCCGGTTGCCAAGCCTGCCGAACCGAAGCCCGAGTCTGTCCCGCAACGCGAACCCCAAGAAACCAGAACACCTGAGGTTGCCGCACCCCCGACAGCCGGTGCAGTCCAGCCTAATGCAGAGGCAGTAGACCCACCCACGGCAAGCGCATCTGCGCCGAGCGTCGGATCGCCTTCATCAGCTCTCACGCCTCGTGAGGAAATCCCAACCCGGGCAACTGTTCCAGCGCCGCCGTCATCGCATGAGGTGGAAGGGCTGCGCCTCGGCGACCGGGGACAAGAGGTCGAGTTCTTGCAGTATCGATTGCAGCAAGTGGATGCCCGGGGGCCAAACGGTCAGGCCGTGCCGCAAGACGGGCACTATGGTCCAGAGACCGAACATGCGGTAAGGCGGTTCCAGCAAGACCAGGGTTTGCCTGCAACGGGCGTTGCCGGCCAAGACTTGGATGCTGCATTGTCCCAGGCACAACACGCGCGCCGAGAAGCTCTGAAACCCACGGAGCCTGCATCGGCAAATGCAGCAGTGGAGCAGGGCAGCGAGCAGCAAGCCCGAGTAGGAATGCCGCAGAACGACGTGCCATCGGCTGTTCTATTGCAGGCAACGCAGCAAGAGGCGGTGCGAGCGCCGTCGCCGGCAATCCCAACACAGAGCGAAGCGCCGGCAGAGATCGTCTTGCCTGAGCGCACGTCGTCCTCCTATACATCATCGCCGAGCTTCGGTGGGGCTGGCGGGCGTTCAAACCCAGGTATGAACGATGAGGATCGGGTCGAGCAAGCGAGACCCTCTCAAGATGTCCCTCAGCAGGGGTTTCCCTCGGATCATCGGGACTACCCCTTGTTCTCTGCCATCCAGGCGCAGCTCCCGAGGGGCACATCTGATGAGAAAACGGCCGAAGTGCTCCATGCCGTCAAAGAGTCAGGGATCGAGCGCGCGGATCAACTCCGGAAAGTGATCATCCAAGATGATGTCGCCTTTGTCTTTGGAAAAACGCCCGGCTTTCACTCGGAAACCTCGCTCAACACGCCATCGCCTGGCATCAATGAGACCTTGCAGAAGACGGAGGCATTGGATCAACAACGGACGCAGGAGATGGTGCAATTCCAGCGCGAGCGCGGGGAGATCGACAAGAACCCAACAGGCCCTGTGATGACGCTTGCTGCGCGCTCTCAGCAGCAAATGATGTCAGACGCGTCCAGTGGTGATGGGGGCGGTGGCTGATGTGGTGGAAGCCTAGGATCGGCGTGATAACGATTGGGAGCAGCACGTGCTCTAAGTTGATGTTGACGCGTTCTCTGCGCTATCCGCCGTTGTCCGACTCCGCAATGTGTGGCTGCGCTTTGCGCAACGAACCTTCGCTTGACGCAAACCTTTGTTGCTGAAAAAGCAGTAGCGTGGGGCTTGCAACCTTAGGTTTGGCGCCAATGCCAACGCCAGATCAACAAAATGCAAATGTAATTTTAATGTCTGCGCGGGTAGCCTCAACTCACGCAAGTTGTGCAGTAGATCTCGAAGTGTAGGTGCTATGGATAGCGAGTCAGGTCAGACGGATGACGCAGAACAACCGCTCTTTCGCAAGCGAAAGGGGCCGGAGACAACTTCCACACTCGGCGACCTAAAAGATGCGTTTCCCTCGTCCATCCGAATCTGGATCGGCTGTGGCTGTGTGCTTTTCCTCTTGCTAGCCACGTTTGTTCTGACCGCGTCCTACTCCAAGCGAGAGCATGTATCAGGCCAGATCACTTCCACGCATGGGCGAGTGGACATCCGCAGTGGAACGCCTGGGCTCATCCTGTCAACGACATTGAAGCCCAATGCTTTGGTCAAGAAGGGCCAAGTGCTCGCGGAGCTGTCAGCCGACATTACCGACGAAGCGGGCCGCTCTCTGTCCGATGAGACCATCAAGCGTGCGCTCACCCGATCAGAAGAGCTGACCAGGGAGCAATTGCAGGCGCATGATTTTTCCGGCCAGCGCGAGCGGGAATTGACGCGTCAAGTCGAAGAAACGAGCGGTGCGATGCAGGAAGTCGCTCGGAAGATCTCAATCTTGGAAAAGAAATATGCCAAGAACCAAGAACTGTTGAAGACCATCGAGCCGCTGCTTGCTGAGAAGTATGTGTCCAAATACACCTACCTCACCTACGAAAATGCCCTCTTGGATGCAGAGGCGCAGATCCAGGATGCCCGCGCGCAGCAGTCCACACTTCGCAATCAACGTGCCGCATTGCTGGGTGAGATCACCGAGATAAAGACAACGGCCAGCAGGCAAGCAAGTGAAATCGAGCGCGAGAAATCCACGATCGAAGATCAAGTGGCCAGAGCCAAGTCCGACCGGCTGCAGACCATCACCTCACCATTGAGCGGCACAGTCGCAGCGATCTACGCATCACAAGGTCAACGTATCGGCACCGACTCGATCATTGCATCCATCACCCCAAGCGAGTCGGTGTTCGAAGCTGAAATCCTTATTCCTTCAAGGGCCATTGGACATGTGACGGTCGGCACCGAGGTGCTGCTTAACATCGCCGCATTCCCAAAAGCAAAGTATGGCGCCATCCAGGGGCGCATAGCATCGCTGTCAACCCAAACCAGCCCTCTTGGCGAGTTGGAGCGCCGCTATGGTCGCCAGTCGCCTACTGAGCCGGTTTACACCGCCAAGGTGGCATTGCCCTCTCAAACCATCGGAGCCGCCCAAGAAGCGAAGTCCTTCCTGCCGGGGATGGAAGTGGATGCGGAACTGATCTTGGAGGGGCGCAAGATTTGGGAGTGGATGTTTGACCCCTTCCAAACCATGGGATCACGCTTGACGGGTGAAAAGCGATGAAGGATGTCTTGACACCATCAGCTAATGGCAATGTGGAGCCGGATCGCTCTTCCGAACCAAGCCTAGTGTTCTCCTCGAAGCGCCGTGTGCCGCATATCCGCCAGACGGAGTCCAGTGAGTGTGGCTTGGCCTGCATTGCGATGCTGCTCTCCTACTACGGCCATGAGACGAGTCTCGGGGAGCTTCGCAACCGCTTTACGGTGTCAACCAGTGGTGCGACGCTGGCTTCGCTGATTGAAATCGCTGATGCCAACGGGCTCACAACGCGTCCGCTTCGCTTGGAGCTTTACGAACTTCCCAAGCTGTCGCTGCCTTGTATGGTCCACCTGCACCACGGGCACTTTGTCGTTCTGACGGCTGTGCGGGGCGGGCACGTGCACATCAGCGATCCTGCGACCGGCGTCAAGAAGATCAAGCTCGACGAGTTCGATGAGGTTTTTAGCGGCATTGCGTTGGAAGCGCATCCAGGCCCGGCCTTCAAGAAGATCAAGAGCGTGCCATCGGTATCGCTTCGTGATCTGGCAGGCTCGCTTCGGTCCCTGGTGCCCGCGTTCTGGGTTGTGGGTATCTTGGCGCTCTTCTTGGAAGGCTGTGCGCTGATTGCACCCCAATATCTGCGACTGACGATGGATCAGGTGCTCAGCGTCAAGGACGATGGCCTGGTCACCACATTGGCGATCGGCTTTTCGATCGTGCTCTTGGTCCAACTCGTCCTGACCGTTGCCAGGAAGTGGACCTTGCTGTGGATCTCTTCCACCACCGGCTTGCGGTGGAGCAGTAACTTGTTCCGTCACCTGGTGTCGCTACCCCAGTCGTATTTCGTGAAGCGGCATACCGGGGACATTTCAAGTCGCTTCCAGTCGATCTACTCAATCCAGCAGTCACTCACGACGAAAATGCTGGAAGCGGTCATCGATGGGGTGATGTCTTTCCTCATGTTGTTGCTCTTGATGAGCTACGACGTGACGCTTTCCTTTGCCTTGTTGGCTTTCACCATTGCCTATGTGGGTTCGCGCTACGCTTACTACGCCAAGCTGAAAGAAGCCAACCTCGACCAGATCAACATCGATGCACGCCGGCAAAGCTTGCTCTACGAAACGGTCCGAAGCATCCAGCCTATCAAGCTGTTCAACAAGTCAGCGCTCTGGGCGTCGCGCTTCACGAACTACAGTGCGAAAGCGACCAACGCGACCATTGGGGCCGAGCGGATCCGCATTGGTTTTGATTCTGTCCAGCTTCTCATCCAGGGCCTGTGCCGCATCTTTGTGATCTGGGAGGGCACGCGGCTGGTGCTCAGTGGGGATATGACGATCGGGGTGCTGACGGTCTTTCTGATCTATGCGACCCAGTTCAGCCAGCGCAGCATCAACCTGGCTGACTACTTGATGCAGCTGCGGCTGCTTCGCTTGCACACGGAGCGCATTTCAGACATCACCCACAGCGAGCCTGAGTCGTTTTTGCATGGCAACGGTGCGCTGGAGGATGCCGCTCCCGCCATTGCAATTGTCAACGGCTACTTCCGCTACTCGTCCACCGACAAGTGGATCATGAGCGCCTTGCAGCTCAGGGCTCCGGCAGGCCAGGTGATTGCGATTGTCGGGAACTCAGGCGTGGGTAAGACCACACTCATCCGCGTTCTGGCGGGGCTTGAAGATCTTCAAGTCGGGGACTTCTTGGTCAATGGCGAGGATCTGCGCAAGGTCGGTAAGTCGAGCTACCGGAGCAAGGTCAGCATCGTCATGCAGGGAGACAATCTGTTGTCGGGAACGTTGTCGGAAAACGTCTCCATGTTCGATGAGCACATTGACCAGGAACGCCTCGTGCAGGCTGCGAAATTGGCGTGTATCCACGACGATATTCAGCGCATGCCAATGGGCTTCAACACCAGAGTCGGCGACTTGGGAAATACGCTGTCAGGCGGTCAAAAACAACGGATCTTCTTAGCCAGGGCCTTTTACAGGCGCACCAAGCTGTTGTTGATGGATGAGCCAACGACTGGGGTTGATGAGCAGATGGGCATACAGCTGATGAAGAACATTAGGAGCATCGGCGCAACCACAGTCATTGTGACGCACGACAAGAACATCTCTCGGATGTGCGATATGCACTATCTCTTCGTGGGCGGGATTCTAAGACCCTTGATCAAAGAGCAGCCAAGAGCATCTGAAAAGAGCGATGCAGCGGAAACGGCTGAAAAGTTCAGGCAGCAATGAGTAATCGGTTCTTGTGAATTAATTCAAAGGGGAGGGGTGCTATTGAGAAGTCGGCAGTGGGAATGATTGGGACAAAATTAAACACATAGTATGGAGTGCTGTAATGAGAGAGCTGACAAATGAAGAGCTATTGCTAGTGGCAGGTGCCGCAGCTGCTGCGGATGTCGATCCCAGTGAGCCGCCAACTACGGAGCTGCCGCCGGTGGTTGTTAATCCGCCGCCCTCAGAACCACCAACATTGCCGCCATCTCCGCCAGTTGAGCAACCGCCGCCGCCGCCACAAGGTGGTGGTGGAGGCAACGATGGTGATGTATTCGTCCCGCTGACTGCTGAAAACAGAATCGATAACGCCTTTATTGATAGCGTAGAGGGCGGACAGCAGCTAGATGCATATGTCCCCACCGATAACGGAGTCGTCATAGATCAGAGTGGAGTGACTGTGGCAACTGGAGTCGATTTGGGTGGTCAAACTGTCGAAAGCCTTACCGCGCTTGGAGTAGATCAAGCGCTTGTTACTACGTTAACGCCCTATCTTCATCTAACAGGCCAAGATGCGTTAAATGCCGTTCAAAACGCCCCTCTACACATCACCGAAGCGCAGGCAGATGCGTTGGATAACGCAGTTAGATCAAACATCTTAAATACGGTTGTCAACAACTATAACAACTCATCCGACTATGCTGACTTTTATCAGCTGCCTGGTGGCGTCCAGACCGCCATCGCAAGTGTTGCTTACCAATACGGTCCTGGCCTTGCCACAGCAACCCCCAATTTCTGGACGCAAGTAACAACAGGGCATTGGCAAGATGCTGTTACCAACCTGAACGATTTCGGCGATGCATTTGATACAAGGCGAGACAGGGAGGCCGCGCTTATTCAGCAAGATATTACGAATGGTAGTGTGCCAAGTGGCGGTTAAACGTTGACTTATAAAAGTGAGGTTAGAGATGAAGGCCAATAAGAGAATTGCATTAATCGCAATAATGATTTTTCCATTATGGGGAAGTTTTTTGGCTATGGCTGCGCCGGCCAAGATTACTTCTGCGGTCTTATCAGACTACTTTGGCCAGGCAGCAGGTGACTATATTATTCCTGGAAAGTCCTTGGTGAAGCAGTTCGGGGAGGCCCTGAGTGGGCCGCCGAATAAAGATGTTGATGCAGGGAATGGCTTGACATTGATATCGGGCTGCCGCTACAAGAGCTGCATCGAGAAAGGTGCAGTCGCGATCAAGGGTGATAATACGGTCGAAGCTGCTGGGCTCATTCACTTTAACTGCAAAACCAACACCCAAAACTCGGGCGCCTCTTGCTCAAAAGATCCTACCTTCACGCTGTTTGTGCCGAGGAGTAATAAGAACCTAGAAGCGGAAATATCAGTCCTGAAGTGGGCGCATGAATACGCACCAGATGCTACTTTTGAAACAGTAACGTTAGAGAAATAACGTAAGCATGCCGAAAATGAGGGGGGCAGAGTCATCATTGTTTTGGAATGATCTGAATTCGCTATCCCTAGCCCTGTGTGAGACCGCCTCCTACAGGGGTGTTATTTATTTTACTGGTGGGTAATTGACAATGACGTTTATAAAGAAGACAAGCATTATAAATAGTGATTTTCTAATCAAAGTATTGCACGGAGCGCTGTGATGAGAGAGCTGACGAACGAAGAACTGTTCCTAGTGGCAGGTGCCGCAGCCGCTGCGGATGTCGATCCAAGTGAACCACCCACTGACTTTCCACCAGTCGTAGTAAACCCACCTCCCAGTCCACCGCCGACTATTCCCCCTTCACCGCCAGTTGAGCAGCCAGGCCCGATCAGTCCTCCAGGTGGAGGCGGCACTCCTCTTCCAACAGCGCCGGAATACGATCTCAACTTCACGCGTGCGTTGACGGCGGAAGAGTCTGCCGCCCTGGTTAAATTTGACGATGCAATTTACTTTGTTAAAGACTCTATCAGCTCGCTTCCTGATAATGCTTATATGAAAATGAGCGATGGTTCGACTGTGCAGATGTCTGAAATTAAGAGTCTGATGCTCAATGCAGACTATAAGGTAAACGAAGCAGGCACTAGCTATAGTAATGGGTTTGCAACAGGGCAGTCTGACTACAATAGCGGCGACCCACAGATATCAATAAACATTGACACCATTAAGGGATATTCTGATCTAATGGGAGGGGCTAATTTCTTGGTGATGCATGAGTTGGCTCATAACGCAGCAGCTGCTCGGACCCTTTACCAAAATCTTTATCAAGATGGTTTTACCAATGCTGAGTTCAATCAAAACGAGAAATTTGCCAATGATATAGTGAGGGGGATTGCAAATTATCTCAGTATAGGCGTGCTTGGTCCTAGTGATACAAAGGTTGTTGGTGGATATAGTGAGGTAACTCCGAGTATCGTTGTTCCAACTCCTTGATTTTACATCCGCGTTAAAAAGGTGCTTTCGATGTCCATAGTTAGGGTTGCCTTAAATTCGATTTGCGTGCTTATGCTTGCCGGCCTAGCGGTCGGGCAGGCCCGGTCAAATGACCAACGAGATAGTGCTGCTAAGGCTTTATGTTCAGAAAAGTCTCGTCTTAAAGACAATTTCTATGTGGAGAGTGGGAGTGCGAATTTAGTAGTCCCGCTAGCCAAGGTAAGCAAGGTTGACAATGTTCGAGTTCATGCAATCAAAGGCGCGTGCGCTCAATTTGTTGACTATTATTCTGGTGATACCTACTACCTGTCCACTAACCTAAAAATTCAGGCGAAGCCAGGGATCATTGGTGATATAGATCCTCGTCCCGAGAAGGTTAATAATAATTCTCTTGGAGCTAAAGATGGTGCGCTGTCAAAAGGCGTGTTGGTCGATTCAATTCTTGTATCGCCATCGCATGATAATTCAGACGACAAATACGTGGGGGCCTGGGTCACTAATGGTAAAACACGCCTCATGATATATTCAAAAAATAAGACAGGACTTCTGAAAAAGGGAGAGGCAATTGCCGAGATCGATGGTCAAGTAGTTTCACTGGCTCAAATTGGTGCGCTGCACAGGGTTGACCAAGGGACTCTTTATGCTTTGGTCAAAGGTGACTCTTCCTTGTTGTCGGTTGCTTTAGATATTTATCGCCTGTAGATCAGGTTGAAATTGAATTGCGTGCTTATTTGAAAGGCCAGGAATGTTGGGCGTTCACAAAGGTCTTGCGGTTACATCGCTGATGGCTGTCTTCTGCACAAGCGCCGTTGCGGAAGATGGAATTTCAGGGCTCTCCATGGATGAAATAATTGGTAAAATCTTTGACCCTAATAAGCCAGTAAACTATGAGACCTTTCGCGAAATTGGGCTTAGTAATTTCCATCAAGTGAGTTCAAGTCGATCTTTGAATATCGCTTTTCGCTCAAAGGCGGTCAAGACGTGGGATCAGTATGCGATCTCCTTTGTTGAGTTCAGGGTCTCGCCTGAACTCGGTAAAGGAGTGGGTTTCATGTATATGGAGCTCGCTCCCGGTCGTTGTTACGAGGTATTTAAGATCAAGCAAAAATTTGCGCTCACTCCGTATGTCTTGCCACCCAATCCCCATGCGCAAATGGCCGACGCCAGCAAGGAGGTTTTCTATAAAAAAAATCTTGGTGAAACGTCGGTGTATGTAAAGGCGAGTTCGAAGGGCGAGTGCTTGCTTGGTCTTACGAGAAGTCGAAACTGATGAGGCTCGCCGGTTCCAGCCAAGTAGATGCCTAATTGGCTAGCACCAATGCGAGCCGATACCTAGGCAGGCTTCAAACAACACTTGATGCGCGTTGAATGCTACGAGGACTTTAATGAAAGCTTATGTGAGTGGTATGCAGCCCTTAGCTGTTGTGGCTTTTTCTATTTTAGTATCGGCCGCATTCTGTGATGATGCCTATGGTTCAGAAAAGGTTCTTGACGAGCTGGTCTCACTATTCAGTAGCGGCGTTATGGTCGAACAGTCTGAGAACAGTAAATTACTTGGAGCTGGCAAGGTCGAGATTGTCAGAGACGAGCCCCTTCGTCGTCACTATCGAGTTTCATTGAATGATCAGAAGTCCCAGGTAACAGCGTTGAGCTTTGGCGTTCATCGCAGTGACGAAAGCTCTCAGGCTTGGACAGTAGGTGCCCTCGCGGTAATTTCTGCTGACAAAAAAGCCCGGGGTTGTGAAAGATATAGCGATATCGTAAAAAAATATGCCTTCGTGGAAGGTATACGTGAGCCTCGGGCCGTGATAAAAAATGCAGCTTGGACCCAACCGGCGACATTGACGAAAGGGCCATATAACATCTATGTTTCGACTACGGACGTGACCTCGCCTTGTGCTTCTGGGCTGAGCGTTTCTATGAGACGGACTGATGGTTTGGATGCTCCTTTTCAAACGTCAAACAAATAGTCTTCATTTTTCTACCGGCCGGCGCGAAGTTAATAAGCTCAGGCACTACACGCTCGTAAATAGCGGAGACAGTCATTGCAAAGCAGTAGCGTAATGGCACTTACGGTTCGGGTCGCTCTCTCAGGGTGTTACGAATGATGAGGGAGTAGACGAGGAGGGCAGGCACGCAAGTCAAGCAGATGCCGATGAAAAACGTGCCATAGCCTAGGCTTTGTCCATGGAGCGTGGTGAGATAAGCCACTGCAAGGCCTGAGAAGCCGGCAAGCACCCTGCCGAAGATCGAGTAGAAGCTTGTTAGCCAAGCGTAGTGCTCTCCTGCCCGTCCGAGTGTGACTAGCTTTGACATGTAAGCAACCAACGCGATGCCGGTATAGCTACTGGCAAGGTTTTGAAGAATAACGCTAGCCCAAAGCAGCTCAACAGACCGCTCGTTGGACGAAAGCAAGGCAAGACCGAGGAGGGCAAGGGCTTGGAGAGCTGCGCCAACAAGAATGGTCGTGCCCAGAGACATGCGTCTCAAGCTGGTGCCTGCGGCCAAAATTCCGAGGAAGGCAGCAGGGATGGCTAGCCAGATGTGCAATGATCCGACCGCACTCTTCCCGATGCCAAGGGCATAGAAAAAAGGATTGATCATGGGACCCAAAAGAATGTCCGGTAGGCGATAGCAGCCGATGAAGACGATCACCGCGATCCATCCTTGCATCGTGGAGGGTCGAAGCGACACCAACGGAGCCCTCTGCTTCTCCGCACTCGTGGCATCTGGGGTGCGGTCGCTATCGGGATGGGATTGCAGAAAGAGCGTTCCGCAGATGGGCACCAACATCAGTGGCAGCAGAAGGGCATAAGCAACTTGCCAAGACAGCCGCGCTGCGAGCAAGAACACCAGACCGTCGCTTAGCAGAAGAGCAATGCGGTAGCCAAACTGATAGGCAGTGAGGAGCTTGGCTGGCTGCTGGTGCACTGCCTCCTGTTCGATGCGAAATGCATCGACTGAGGCATCCAGGGTCGCACCGCCAAAGGCGGCTGCGATGGAGCTCAATGCAATGAGCGGCAGACTACCGGTGACGACGCTCAGGACAAGGCCCAGGAGGGAGAGGGCGACCATGACCGAAGACAAGACAATCCAGCCCTGACGGTGCGACATGGTGCTTCCAACGGCCGGCGCGCGGTGTTGGTCGAGATGGCGGGCCCATAGGAATTTGAGGGAGTAGGGAAGCGCGGTCCAAGCCAAGGCACCGATGACCGCAATCGAGAGCGACTTTTCGCTGAGCCAATAGCCTAAGGTGCTGCCGATCAGCGGATAAGGCAAACCAGAACCGAAGCCCAGGAACAAAAATCCAGTCCAGGCCTTGGTCGGTCTTGATGTCACTTCCTGCATGGGCTGCAACTGCCTTGTCGCTTCGGTTCGTCCATTCGTATCAAGGAAGCAACCTGTCTTCCTCAGCCATCTTTGCGAAGTGTGTAAGCCTTGGTTCCAAGCATAGCGCCCGTCTTATCTCGCACCAAGCGATGCGCTTGCTTGAAGTGTGGTCGCACGCGGTCCCGGAGTGCTCTCGCCAGGCGTCGGTGATGCCCTGGCACAGCCACGAAATCCAGGATCCAGAGTTGATCACCTTCGTTCCAGTCGCTAATCGGCAAGAACGGCGGATCTTGCAGAACCAAATGACTGGCGGTTTCAGGCGTCAGATAAGCCCATAAGGCGTAGCCGGTCCAGACCCCGTCTTCGTCTTCGATCGTGACGAGCTGGCCTAGGCGAATTGCAGGCCACAGCCACACATAGGCAGCCGCGATACTGAACTTCTTGCGGTCAGTCTTGAACAGGAGTTGCATTGCCAGGCCAAGCGCCTGCGCATCAACGGCATTAGGTTGCATGGGCGGTGGTTGAGCTCAATGTCTGCGCTGCAACTGCAGCGTCCGGGAAGGTGAGCAGTGCGGCAGGGATTGATGCACGCCCGTTCAAGCTTAGACCTACCAGGTAGCTGGTGGGTTCGCAGTCGACCAGCACGACGGTTCGATGGCCAGAATTGGTGATGCCGAGTGTCTCATCTGCGACTTGGGCACCGAAGAGCAGTGTTCCCCCGTGCACGCGTGGCCCCTCCGGCTGGACTGTATAGGCCATGCGATGCGTATCAAAGAAATACAAGGCGGTGGACACGTGATCGCTTGCGTAGCCCAGGACAAGCCAGTGTGGCGGTAAGTCTTTCCAAACGCGGCGTGACACCGCGACCTCGGTTGCGATAAAGGCCGAGACCCGCTCGGGTCCCGACGACCGATCGGCCAGGATCGACCGCACCAGCTTGATCGCCCGGCGCTTGGAGACGCGATAGGAAAGGCGTGGTCGTGGTCTCAGCCAGCGGTTGGCGGCACAAAGATGAAGAGCCGCGTTCGGAAGTGCGCGTAGGAGCGCCGCGATCTCCTCGCCAACAGGAGACCCGTAGCTTGCTTTGCCTCTGATGTGGTCGGAGAGCCAATCGTGGCGCTCATCGTGCTTTGTGGGTTGATCGAACGCATAGTCACTGCGCTGTTGCTCGCGGTAGTAGCGCGCAATGAGTGCTTTGAAATGCAACGCCTCTGGGCTTGACTCAGGCAAGGCACAGGCTTCTGCACAGTGATGGAGAAACGCAGCTTCCATGTGATGCTCGATCTGGATAAGCAGCTGATCGATGTTGGCGATTGCCTTGTCAAAGCGGGAATACTTCTTGAAGAAATAGGCAAGCGAGGGAAGCGAGTGGCGAACATCACGCATCTCATCGCCGAAAAAGTGACGATGCCCATCGGTGCCACGCTTCCAGGTGGGAACTGCGCGGAAGCCGCCGAAATCCAGGAACTGCGCGTTCGATGTGATGTTGTCGCTTGTCGGGCGTCCGGTCCAGAGGCGATGCGCGCGACTTGCGGCAATCTGCTCGGCAAGGCGCAGGTAGAGCTCACACAAGTTAACGCCTAAGCCATTGGGATTGCCGGCATCGCGCTGCGAGTGCTCGTTGGCAAAGTGGATGGCGTCTCTGACCCGCAGGCTATCTTGAAATTGATCGCTGTCGGCGTTGCCTGATGTTCCGAAATACAGGCTGCGCTCGAAGTGCGCCAAGCGAAGGAAAGCGGGCCTGATCAGAATGGCGCACCGCTCCGGTTCGTCGGCATCGGTGCGTGCCAGGGAGAAGCCGGCATCAATGATGGCAACGATGGGCACTGCCCCGTGGGGGAGTTCTGCGTTGAGGATCTCGCTGGCGACTGCCTCGCGAATGGCATCGTAAAGATAGAGACAGCCATGGGAGTGTGACCAATCATGGGCCTCGGAGACCAATGGCGTGGGGCCGGTTCCTTTGGCGATGAGCATGCCATCGGAGCCACAGCGGCCACTCCCTCCATGGATTGCCCCACCGCTCCCACCATAGCGATCAGCGCCCAGTGTCCGTCCGCCGAAGCTGCCGGCAACGCAGTGAGCTTCGAGGGAGGTCACGGCGAAGCGTTCAAGCAAGGACGCTGAGATGCTGGTCCGAGTGGGCTTGTCGTGGATGGCGATGCCCAAGTCATGAAACCAGCGCTCATTGAGCCAGAGCACGGAAGCATCTGGCAGCTTTCCCACTGGGAAGGGCACGAGCATCGAAGTGCTCACGCTGGCGAGGTTCAACAGGTTGGGGGCGTTCTTGTCATCCATGTCCCAGTAGTCATTGGGCATTTCGCTTCCTTGTTTCCGCAGCTGTTACGAATTCGCGTTCGATCGGCTTTGGTGATGCTATCAACCTGACGGCAATTCGTCCTGCTGCTGCTTGGATTTCCGAAAGCCAACGGACATCACGACTGAGTGGACAGGTAGCTTAAAAGCGGCACAGGACATTGCAAAAATCAGATCTGTACAGGTCTTATTCATTTTATGATATAACTAATAATCATACGTAGGGGCGCAATTGCTGACCCAACCGTAGCGCGGAAATTCAAATAAAGAATCAAACAGCAAGAGCGCACTTATGGTTTCTGCTTTGCAGAAACCGTGCGCCAACGCTGCGCGTTGGTGCGGTGGCTTTCGCCACCTCGTTGCTATGCTTCGCTAGGCAACACAGCTTCTTCAAAACCCCGAGATTCATGTCTCTTTGTTGTCGAGTTCGCTTTTCTCTCGACACGGGATGTTATGCCGCTTCTTTGTGTGCTCCACAAACAGGAGTTTCACAAATGGCGATTTATCACGCAACAATGAAGTCTTTCAGCCGAGCCAATGGCGACTCGTCCGTCGCCGCAGCGGCTTACCGAGCAGGGTTCGATCTGCTCGATACAAGCACGGGGCTTGGTCACAATTATTCCCACAGAGGCGGTGTGGATTTCCATCAGATGCTTGCACCGAAGGGAGCGCCGTCTTGGTGCTTCGATGCGCAGTATTTTTGGAACGCGAACGAAGCGGCCGAGACCCGCAAGAATGCACGCGTTTGCCGAGAAGTCGAGGTATCGCTTCCGCATCAACTCGATCCGCACCAACGAAGAGTGCTCGCTTTGGCGCTTGGTCAATTGCTCGTCGAGCGCTTCCAAGTCGCTGTGCTGGTGGCAGTCCACACGCCAAGCAAGCTGGGTGATCAGCGCAATCATCATGTGCACTTATTGATGTCAGCCAGGCAAGTCGGTCCGTGTGGGCTTGGTGAGCGCGCCTGCGCTGAGTTCGACGCGCGACAAGGCGGCGGCACGCGAGCAATGCGGCAAATCCGCAAAGACATCGCAACGGTCATCAATGCGCACTTGAAGAATGCCGGCAACGCGGCTCGTGTGGATCACCGCAGTCTCCGAGCACAGGCGCAGGAGGCCGCGCGCAATGGAGAGTTTGAACGCGCTCGTGAACTCACGCGTCGGCCTGGCAAGCACTTGGGCAAAGCCAACGTGGCGGTGATGCGCAAAACGAAGTTCACCGCAGAAGTCAAAGGTGCAGGTGGAAAAGCTGCGGCATTAGCGCTTTCAAAGCTTGTCGCTGAGCACATGAAAAAAAGCGGTGGTCTCGTGCACGAGGTGCCACCGTCTCATAGCCATGCGACAGCACTTCGGGATCGGGCCAATGCAAAAAAATCTGGATTGGAAGGGCGCGCAGCGGTTGGGCAGGGGAGGTTGTCAGGCGCAGAGCGGGTGCGGCAGATCAAAGAGCGCTTGGCGCGTGCGCCAGCGCCAAGCGCAGGACTCTACACACCTTACAGTGGTCAGACCCGACATCTTGGTCGCGTGACTCGTCTGGCTCGTTCTTCAGGCCGACAAGACGCGGAGGTGCTCAATGCGGAGGCTCAGCTCATCGAAGACTGGCTCGAAGCGCAACGGGAGGTCGCGCAGCAGTCTCTCGAAGTATTGCGGCAGATCCCGGGTATCCAGATTGAACCAGAGTTCCAGCGGGCGCACTCCGCACTCATTTGCAGGCGGGTCGACAGCTACGCCACAAAGCCGTTTTTGTTCGAAGACACAGAGATGCTTGCTCGCTCAATCAGCAGGTATGCCCATACGCTGGTGCGACCCTACAAAGCGCGTGTGGCCGTGCTGGATGCGCAAGCCAAGCTTGTTGAGCAAGAAGGCAGCGGAGACACGCAAGCGGTGGCGAGGGCGCGCCAGCGTTTGGGGAGGGCAAAGGTGCATGTCTCTCCTCGCATCCAGGCAATCCAGCAATGGCGCATCAAGCAGGCTCGAAAGGCAATGGTGGACGCAGCTGAGGCCTTGGAGAAGAATTTTGCCCCACAGCCGATCGAGGTGCTGACGCCTGAGTCATCTGGCGATGATGCGCTTCCACCACAGGCCGAAGGTGATGCCGGGCATTGGGAGTTGAAGTTCCGTCCGCCCAAACCAAGTCTATGATGGCTCAGATATTTCTGACCATTGATCGCGCAGCAGACTGATAGTGCGCCTAGGCATTTGCCTGGAAGCTAGGGTCGTCGCAAAAGGTTTCCGCCAAATGATTGGAACAACGCCGCCCGCCATTGGCAGCCGGCGCCGAGACTAAGGCTCCAACCCCCAGCGACACAGGAGCCCCGCATGCGGGGCTCTTTCCCGTGGCCACGACTTTCGCCTTATGCATTCGGATGAGAGTGGCAACACTGACAGACAGATCTCGGTTTCGTCGTTGCTGAGGAAGCCCGTCATTGGCGGCAAGATGGCTCCTTAGCGAACTTCTTATCCAGATACTGGAAAATCGCTCTGGCAGCGTTGATGACCAGGACCGCCTCATCGTTTTCTAACAACGCATCGTTTGGATGCGCCAAGCTTCCGTGATTGCGAGCTGGATTTAGACTGTCGATGACATTGCTGAATGACCGCAGAACATTGTTCATCGTGTCCGATTGGCTGCCCATGTCACGCAGGCCCGGATGCTCTGTCCGAAGCTGCTTGAACAAGTTGGTGATGGTGGCGCCGGGTTGGGCCTGGATTTCTTGCGCGTAACAAACTGCTTTGAGGTATGCATGAAGTGCGGTGTGAATTCGGTCCACCGCATGGGTCGGTCCTGCACTTTGGATCAGCGTGTTGGCATCAGCCAATGCGCGCTTCAAGACATCGCTGGTGATAGATGGACTGCTGTCTTGGACCGAAAGTCCATCAGCACAGCGCGTGGCCAATTCCAACAACCGACTATAAGCTTGTTGAGTTCGAAGGTGCTCACTGCCTTGGGGATACTTACGAGCGATGCCCCGAAGGATTGCTGCTTGTTGATGTCCTTCGACCCCCGTCAGGATTGCAATAAATCGTTCCCTGGTCGTGTCGCCGGTGAAGGTATCCGGATCCAGGTTCAGGTCGCAAAAGCCTGGGTAGAACTCTCGATGTGTCTTGTAGGAGAAATCACCCAGGTAGCCGCCTTCAACCCCGATGTAGCTGTGAACCACCCAGTGAATCTCACTGCTTCGCAACTCGCCCACAGGGCCCCCTAAATGGCTGGAATACGCGCTATATTGAAAGCATTATAGTCAATGCGCGGTGTGGCGGCGGAGGGGCACTTGACACCCGCCAAACACCGTTACAGGGGGAGAGTCGATGGACCAGACGGCAGTGGGGCAGGTAGGTGAAGAGGCTTCTTCGCTCCGGGGAGCAGGTAGCCTCAAAGACAAGGTTGAAAAAGCGCGTTTGGAGCTTTTGGATCTGTCGACACGCAATCGCCTGCTCCACACACCCAGAGGCGGGCGTGCAAAGACCATTGAAGTTGTTCATGAGCTTGCCAAGGCGATGTATCAGACATTGGTCATCGATGGCAAGCGCTTCACCTTCGTAGCAGGCAAGCAAGACCCCAAGCAGGGCATCGCGATGCCTGACTTGGATGAGGATGATGCGGAAGTTTTTCTGGATGAAGTGCCGGAAGATTCCGAGCTGATCGCGCAACCAGACTTTGAGCTGGATGAGGACGGGCGTGTCAAGGCGCATTGGGATGCGAATCTCACAACACGTCTAACGCCGACAGGTCTGCAGAAGCGCTTATTGGATCTCTACATGGACGCGCGGACGCTCCAAGAAGAGCAAGGCGTCAATGTTCTTTACCTAGCCGTCGGCTACTTGCGTTGGCGTGCTACTTCCACTCCACAGACTGACCGCTTCGCGCCGTTGGTGCTCATCCCGGTTCAGTTGGAGCGAAGCACGGCTGGCGAGAAGTTCCACCTCAAATGGACCGGCGACGATATCCAAGCGAACTTGTCGTTGCAGCTGTTCTTGCAGCGCGAGTTTGGGCTTCGCTTGCCGAGCATTGAGGAGTTCGAAACGCTCGATATCGATGCCTACCTGGCATCTGTGGAAGCCATGCTGGAAGGGAAGGAGACCTGGGGCGTGCTCCGCGATGACGCCATCCTGGGCTTATTCTCGTTCGCTAAGTTCATGATGTATCGGGATCTTGACCCCCAAAGCTGGGATACACTGGGCGGACTGGACGCCATCCCTATGCTGCGCGGGGTGGTTCAAGACGGTTTCCCAGGTGCAAGCCTGACCGACGAAAATAGCGAACTCGACCATATCATCCCACCAGAGAGGATGCGCCATGTCGTCGATTGCGACTCATCGCAAGCTCTGGTCGTGCACGACGTGCTTCAAGGCAACAACATCTTGGTCCAGGGCCCGCCTGGAACGGGCAAGTCCCAAACCATTGCCAATATCATTTCAGGCGCCGTGGCTGAAGGAAAGCGGGTATTGTTTGTGGCCGAGAAGATGGCCGCGCTCGAAGTCGTGAAGCGCCGACTGGATCATGTCGGTGTGGGCGTGGCCTGTTTGGAACTCCACAGCAACAAGGCTAACAAGCGTTCTCTACTTGAAGAGCTTCGGCAAACGCTGCACTTAGGCGAGCCCAAGCGAAACAACACTTCGCCAATCATCGAGCAACTAACGGAAAAGCGCGACACACTCAACGCCCATGTTGCGCGGCTCCACGAAACTCACGAGCCCTCTGGACTGACGCCATACCAAGTCTTCGGACACATGGTGCGTCTGCGTCGTTTGGGCTACACGACTCAAAGCCTGCCTCTCGAAGCACCCACCGCCTGGGCGTCCCATCAAAAAGAGGAGCGGGAATCGCTCCTACGCGAACTGATTGAGCGAATTGAAGAAATTGGCGTTCCAGATGAGCACGCTTGGAGCGGCGTTCGGAACGACGGCCTCTTGCCGAGTGAACGCGATCGGTTGCTCATCTTGGTCGCTGGATTGACCGAACGATTGAACGATTGGGAGGACTCGACTACCGATCTTCACAGCGCGCTGGATCTTGCTCCTCCGGTCCGATTTGATGATGCCGGCCTTGCCGTTCAACGCGTTAAGGCGCTGCTCGAAGCACCAAAACTTGGCTCCGATGCGCTTCAAAGCAAGGTCTGGGATGAGCCTGGTCGCGCTTCGACAGTCATTGATGGGCTTGAAAGCGCTCAGAAGGCCAGAGCTGCGGTCGAGGCCAAGATCCAGGTGGAGGCGTTTGCGCAAGACTGGGGCGCTACCAAGGCCATTTTGAGCGCTTTGCCAAACAGCTTCGTTTTGGGGAAAGAGCTGGCAACGTTGGTTGGGGCACACAGTGCTCTGGTTCGGCTCGGGCCTGATCTGAGACGATTGACGCAGCTCCTAGCCGAGAAGGCACCGCTTACGCTTGATCTGGCGCTTGGGCTGGTTGCCATCGCGGAGCGCGCCACGACCATCCCGGAACTTGACCGTGATGCATTGGTCGCGCATATCTGGGATCGGGGCGTCGACGCGATCGAAGAGGTCGTTGTGGCCGTTGAAACGGTCCAGCAGGCAAAGAGCAACCTGGCCTCTTTGTTCCGCGACGCTGCATGGAGCAAAGATAGCGCGGAGCTTGAAGCGGCGCGTGGTCAGTTGGCGATGCGCGGCACGAGCTTGTTCCGCTTCCTAAGCGGAGATTGGCGTCGCGCCAATCAGACCATCCGCACACTCCTTTCTAACCCTAAGCTTCCGGCGTTGGACATGCTTGGATCGCTCGATGTTCTCCTGGATGCCAAGAGCGCTCAGAAGAAGATCGTTGAGCACGACGCCCAAGGACAAGAAGCGTTTGGCTCAAACTGGCAGCGCGAGCGCTCCAACCCATCCTTCCTCAGAGGCGTCGTGGCCTGGATGCGCACGCTCCGACCCTTGGGGAGCGGAGTTCGTGAGCGTTTGGCCGACATCAGCGATCGCATATTGGCAACCGAAATCGCCAAACGCGTAAAACCAGTTCTAGAAGAACTCGCTCGCGATTTGGCGCCTGTCCATGAGGCGCTGTTGTCTGCTGAGCGCAATCCATGGGGCGAGGAGACCGTCCTCAAGCGCGTTGCTCTATCGGAACTGGAAGAGAAGTCCGCCCTTTGGCAAGCCGCGTCCCAGCAATCATCCCTATTGGCTAATGCGCAGGAACTCACGGTCGAGCAGGCGCTTGCGGTCATTGAAGAAGTCCAGCTGGCGCAAACTGCTACTACCGCTTACGACGCTCTGGTCGCTGATGGGACCTCAGCCTTTGGTCCGTTCTGGGGAGCACTAGATAGCAAGGCGCCTGAGCTTCGCCAAGTCGCATCTTGGATTGAACACAATCCAGAGCTTCGCTTGTTGGCTGCGCGCATTGTTGATCCCCAGTCATTGCTTGATCGGGCTGAGGGAGGTTCTTCTGCGGCAGGAGTGTTGGCCGGCGAAGTGATGGATCTTCTGGTCGGCTTGCAGTTCGACGGTAACGCAGAGATCACGCGTGATCCGAGCCATGCACCTTTGACAACCCTCAAACTCCAGTTGGCCAGCTGGCAAGCCGACCCGGAAGGGCTTCGGAGTTGGGTGTCTTACCTTGCCATTGCCAAGGAGGCCGAGGGTAAGGGCTTAGGTGCGATAGTCGGTGGTCTTGCCAGTGGCAAGCTGGCGAGAGCCGATGCCTTAGGCGTGTTCGATCTGTCTTACTACGAAGCGTTGCTTCAAGCGCTGGTGCAGCGCGATCGTGCGTTGGCGAGTTTTGACGGGCAACGGCAGTCTCAGGTGGTGGCAAGCTTTGCAAGCCTTGACCAAGAGCGTATGCAGCTGGCTCGGTATGAAGTGGTCAAGGCGCATCACAGCAAGATCCCGCGCCAAGGCGGTGCAACCGGCCCGACAGCTATTCTTATCGGCGAGATGGCCAGGAAAAAGGGTCATCTGCCGATTCGTCAATTGATGCAACGGTGTGCCCCTGCGATCCAGGCGCTCAAACCCGTCTTCATGATGAGCCCATTGTCTGTTGCGCAATTTCTACCGGCAGGCGCGCTGGACTTCGACATGCTGGTCATCGACGAAGCAAGTCAGGTGCAGCCGATCGATGCGCTCGGTGCGATCGCACGCGTCAAGCAGTTGGTGATCGTGGGTGACGAGCGTCAGCTCCCGCCCACACGCTTTTTCTCCAAAGCACTCGGCGATGGCGGTGACCAGGGTGACGATGAGGGTGGGGCACAGGCGTCAGATGTCGAAAGCATTCTGGGGCTTTGCCGCGCAAGAGGATTACCTGAGCGCATGCTCCGCTGGCACTACCGGAGCCGCCATCAGTCGCTCATTGCCGTTTCCAATCAACAATTCTACGAAGGCAAGCTCTTCATTGTCCCCAGTCCCTACACCAGTGAAGCAGGTGTGGGCTTGCGGCTGCATCATTTGCCAGAAGCCATCTACGACCGGGGCAACACGCGCACCAACCCCAAAGAAGCCAAGGCTGTGGCACTCGCAGTGCTCGCTCATGCGCAGAACACGCCCAAGCTCACGCTGGGTGTGGCGACCTTTTCAACTGCCCAGCGCCGCGCCATTCTCGACGAGTTGGAACTCTTGCGCCGACAGCACCCAGAAACGGAAGGGTTCTTTGCCGATCACCCGGCTGAGCCCTTCTTCGTCAAGAGCCTCGAAAACATCCAGGGCGACGAGCGCGATGTCATCTATATCTCTGTGGGCTATGGGCGTGATGCGCAGCGCCACATGACGATGAATTTCGGTCCTGTGAGCAATGACGGCGGCGAGCGACGCTTGAATGTGCTCATCAGTCGCGCCAAGTCGCGTTGCGAGGTCTTTACCTCGATCACCGATGAAGACATCGACACCGACCGTGCCAAGGGTAAGGGCACCTTTGCCTTGAAGCTCTTCTTGAACTACGCAAGGACGGGTCGCCTTACCCTTGCCACCCAGGCGCGAGACGCTAAGCACAGCGTATTCGAACAAGAGGTGGCCCAAGCACTTCGCGCGCGAGGTTACGATCTGCACACCGATGTCGGTTTGGCTGGCTTCTTCGTCGACATTGCGGTGTCTAATCCTGAAGAACCTGGGCGCTACATTTTAGGCATTGAGTGCGACGGGCAGTCTTACCGAGACGCGAGAAGTGCGCGTGATCGAGACCGATTGCGTGAGAGTGTGCTGCGCGACAAGGGCTGGCAGGTTTATCGGATTTGGAGTTCGGACTGGTTCCACCGGCCTGAGGCCGAGCTTGAAAAGCTTGTTGTAGCCATTGAACGAGCAAAGTCGGAGTCGGTCACCTCAGAGCCCAGCCCCAAGTCTTCGCACCGTGCAGTGCCGGTGGAGATCCTCACCGTCGATCGCGGTGAAGTGACTGAGATAGGGCTCATCGAGGCGCAAAGTCCGCCAGACACTGAGCCTTACATTGAGGCGTCCTTCGTCGTGCCAAGCAACCAGTTTGAGCTGCACTTAGTGCCGACAGGGCAATTGGCGACCGTCGTGCGGCAGATCGTTGAGGTGGAAAGCCCCATTCATCGTAGCGAGGTCGTGACACGCGCCCGGACGCTTTGGGGCTTGCAGCGTGCAGGCTCGCGCATCCAGCAAGCTGTTGAGGATGCGATTAGGTTGGTGTTGTCGACGGTTGGGATTCAGATCATTGACCATGACTTCTTGGCCATTCCAGGGAAAGAGGTCCGTGTGCGGGATCGCTCCATGGTCGAGTCGTTGACACTGCGACGCCCCGAGTTTTTGCCGCCCGCAGAGATTAAAGTTGCGATCTCAAGGGTTATTTCTGACAACCTTGGCGCAAGGCCAGATGAGTTGGTGTTGATCGTGTCTCGTCAGCTTGGCTATCGAAGCACCAGCACACAGCTTAGACAGTTGATTTTTGATCAGATCGAGGCGCTGCGGCTTGCGGGCAGGTTGGCTGACAAAGGCGAGTTGGTGGTCTTGGCCTAGCGCTCATTGTCCATATAGGGTTCAGTGAGGTGCTTGAAAACAAGGGAGTTGGCTTGCATGAGAGAGACTAGGCTGCGCCACGGAAGTCGGCTGAGCGGTAAGCGAAATAAGTAAAGAATGGCAGCCAAGAAAAATGCTCCGGTCTCCCGGAGCATTTTTTTGAACCGCCTAAACGGCGTTGAACGATGCAACTCTTTTTGATGAGTGGATTTTTACTTTCTAAACCGACTGAACGTCGTCGAAATATTACATTTCAAGCCCCACGAATGGGGCAAGTGGCATCCCTGCTCACAGCGGCAATCGATGTTTTGTTGCCGATGCATTCAAGCTATGGTGTAAAATATATTTGTCAAGTCTTTCGGTGAAAAATAATTGCAAGCGATATGTGCTTCTCAGCGCGGCTTCTTTATTTGGTTCTAGAACTCGTTTTCACTCTGCCAAAAACTTTTTAATTCCTCCATCCCGTTGTCCGAGTCTTGGTCGTTCTATTCTTTGCCGCCTGCTCGCGCCGTCGCTCCATGTGGCGAACCTGCTTGAACGCACGGTCAAATTGCCCTGGCGTGTAAGCGGGCAATGGAAGCGGAGGGCCAAACCGTTCAATGGCCGCAAAGCGAGCGGGGACAGAAGGTGGATCGACGTAATGCTTCAAGCCCGGCGGAAGCGTCAGCTCGTGGCCGGTAATTTGCTGGGAAATCGGAAGCGAAATGCCGTGCTCATTGACCAGCGAGTTGGACAAGGTGTGCCGGAAGCAATGAAAGCTTTTGAGCCGTTGGGTTAACCCTCGCTTGATCGCATAGGCCCGGAACTGATCCCCGAGCGCGTCGCCGTAGCCGTTTTCGGCGTTGTAGGGCAAGTGCGGGAACAGTCGCTCAAAGCCTGCGCGCTTGATCTCATCCACATAGACCAAGAACCCAGCCTCAATCAGGGATGTGGGCAGGGGCACAAAGCGGGAGGAGTGGGGGTTCTTCAAGCGCTGATCCGGCTTTGCTCCTCGGAAATGCACGCCCCAGAAGTCACCGACCTTGCCGATGTCGTCAACATAGAGCTGAGCGACTTCATTGACCCGAGCACCGGTCGCAAATCCCAACAGCGTGCCAAACCATCGGTGCGGATACTTTTTCGCCCAAGAGGTGAACGCATTCAGCTCGAGCAGCGCTTCGAGCTCAGCCTGGCTAAACGGATCACGACTCGGCTCATCGGTGAGCGACTTGGCGCGGTTGAGGATGGCTTTGTGAGGCGCCTTGCTAATCAGGTCTTCGTTCGTTAAGGCGTTGAAGAAGGACGCAATACGATCCCGATGCTTTTCCTTGGTGCGCATGCTCAGCAGTTCGTGACCACCTTGCCGCGCTTGGTTCAGGATTTCGACAGGGGTGAGACCGGCGAACACTGCCTTCTTGGTGGCATTGCTCGGGTAGTGTTCGAGCGCATCCAGGAACTGGCGGACGTCATCGGTCTTGTAGTTCTCGACCGGTTTGTCGCCAACAAGCGCTACAAAAAGACCCAGGCTGTGTTCGGTATCGAGCACGTTTTTGGCGCTTCGCCCCACACGCCGCATCTCACTGATGTGGATGGTGGCGCGCTCTGACAGCAGCGGTCCTGTGCTTTTCACGGGAGCCAGTTGGTGAAGCGGCAGGTGTTTCAGAGCATCGAGCAGTCGAGCATGATCCTCAGCGCCGTTGGCAGAGAGCTCCACGCCACCGACCTTGATGGTGTAGGGGCGGGCTTCGTTCCCTTGCAACGCGGCCAGCGCCTGGCTCAGCAAATCGTCCCGCATGCCCGCTCCCTGCCGCATCTGATCGAATGCTTCCGAGAGTGCCACAGCCGTTCGTGCCACGGCCAGACGGGCAGCATCACCCAGGGCCAAGCGAACGGGACGGACAAGGTAGCGTGAGCCGATGAGGGCTTGCAGGTCAGTCGGGACGAAAAAGCGCACATACAGCCCAGCTGGGCGACGCAGAAAATAAGGCTTCGGCACGGGGTTTGATACCTCGTTTGATACCTAGACCAGGCTCAAATCGATCATCAAACCCCGGGCCGAACCTTCGCGAAATCAAGCGCTTACTGCTTTTTTCCGCGATCAGATGGTGGAGGTGGGCGGAATCGAACCGCCGTCCGGAAGCACTCCATCCCCAGCACTACATGCTTAGCCCTCCGTTAGATCTCATTCCCAGGCAGCACGGTTGGCAAAGCGCACCTGGAAACCAGCCTGCTTTATCTAACCGGTAGCTGACAGGCAGCCACTACCGATGGTTCCGTGATAATGACCCTACACCTACGAGCACGGGCACAAGTAGGTTCGGGGGTTCGCCTTAGGCGGCTGTAGAACTACAACTAAAGCCAATTAAGCGGCGATAGCGAAGTCCGAACCGTAGTTGTCATCGTTGGCAACTAAAAGTTTGCTGCTGGATTAACGAGGAAAGCTGCCCCCTCGGCATGCGCCAAGCGACTTCGCGACCCCCGTCGAAACCAGTGCACCCCCGGGGAAAGCATCAAAACGCTGACCTGATCAGTGTAGGGATCGGGGCGTCCTGTCACAAGTGGTGAGACGTGCGGCGCTTACAGTGGCTTCAGTCCTATCGGACGGAATAGTCTGGTACTCAAGGAGAGAAGCGATGGCGACAGGCAAGCCCCCCCGTTCGCGGCAGGCACGTAGCGTCCCCCGCAAGCGCGCACCAGGTGTCGATGCAGCCAAGCCTCGGCGCGCAGCCACGGCCCCGCAGCAGGAGGCGCAGGACACCACGCTGACACGCGTGCAGGGCAAGGCGCGCACGGTGATCTACATCCATGGCATCGGCAACAAGCCGCCGGCCGAGGTGTTGCGCTGTCAGTGGGACAAGGCCTTGTTCGGGCGGCCGATGGGCGAGCGCACGCGCCTGGCGTATTGGGTCAATCGCGAGCGCTATCCGGTTGCCGAACCCGGCAATTGCGATGCGCGCGATGTCGGCCCGGCACTCAATCAGAGCGTGCAGCGCGCCCTGAGCACGCTTGGGCTGGTGCCAGGCGAGCAGGACCTGCATCTGCTCGCCGACGCCCTGGCACAGAGCGAGCAGGAACGCAGTGATCTGCATAGTTTGCTGGACGAGCTGGATGCCGCGCCCGCCATGCCGGCAGCCGGCGAGGTGCAGGCCAAAGGTCCGATCGATGCAATCAACCGCGTGCTGCTGCGGCTGATCTCCGCCGCGCTGCTGCAGGACGTGCACGATTTGTTCTTCGTGCCCGAGCGTGCAGCGTTGATGCGCGACAGCCTGGTGCAGCGCCTGCGCTCGGGGGGCGGGCCGTTTGTGGTGGTCGCGCACAGTCAGGGGTCGATGATCGCCTTCGACGTGCTGCGTCAGCTCCAGGCTGCCGAGTGCGAGGTCAGCCTGTTCCTGACCCTGGGCTCGCCCCTGGGCCTGCCGCAGGTGCGCAGCATGTTCAAGCGCTGGACCGGCACGCGCAAGCTGCCGTTTCCTCCGTGCGTGCGGCGCTGGATCAACGTCGCCGACACGCGCGATCCAATCGCGCTGGATCCGGATCTCAGCGACGACATCGCCAATGCCAAGGGACGGTTCGAAAACCTCTCAGGCGCGCGCTTGAACCCGGACTGGCAGCACAACGCGCATTCGGGTTCGGGCTACCTGTCGATCCCGCAGGTGCGTGCGGCGGTGCGCGAGGCGGTGGGCGTCGGGTTCGATCAACCGGTGTCCAATGCCGTGCTGATCAAGGATCTCAGCGAGCAACTGGAAGCGCATGGCGCCGAGTACCGGCACGAGGTGCTCATCGAGCTGGATCGGCGGGTGTCGGGCGACGATCCGGCCGGCACGCGTGCGCTGCTGCTGGCGCAACTGCGCCAGGCCGCTGCAGGCACCACCGGCTTGAGCGGCGAAGCGCTGGACGAGGCGATCGCGCTGGAAGATGGTCTGCAGCGGTTTGTGTCGGCACGGCTGACGCGGTTCGAGATCGAATCGCTGCAGGACCGCTACCGGGCACTGGGATTCCGGCGCATGTGGCGCGATGCCGGCAAGCGCGCGTTGATCAACGTGTCCGGCAACGTCCTGCATGCCGATGCGGCGCGCACTGCGTATCGCGCACGCGGCCAGCAGATCGGCTGGGCAGTGCTGGACACCGGTATCGCGGCCAGTCATCCGCATTTCTTCGCAAAGGGCGAGCGCGACACGGTGGTGGCGCAATGGGATTGCACGCGCCGCGGCGCAGCCAAGCGACTGACACGCGCTGACGGCGATGCCTTCGCCCGGCTGGATCGGCACGGGCACGGCACGCATATCGCCGGGATCATCGCCGGCCAGAGCCGCGCGGTGATTGCCGGCGCGCAGGGCAACCCGGGCAAGCCGCTGGAGTTCGCCGGCATGGCGCCGGATACCCAGCTTTACGGTTTCAAGGTGCTGGACGATGTCGGCAACGGCCGCGATTCGTGGATGATCAAGGCGGTGCAGCAGGTGGCGGCAATCAACGAGCGCGCCGGCGAGCTGGTCATCCACGGCGTCAATCTGAGCCTTGGCGGTTACTTCGATCCGGAGAGCTATGGTTGCGGTTTTACGCCGCTGTGCAACGAGCTGCGGCGGCTATGGCGGCAAGGCGTGCTGGTGGTGGTGGCCGCCGGCAACGAGGGCCTGGCGTGGTTGATGGGCAACGACGGCGATGCGTATCCGGCCAACATGGATCTGTCGATCAGCGACCCGGGCAATCTGGAAGACGCCATCGTGGTGGGCTCGGTGCACAAGAGCAGCCCGCACAACTACGGCGTGTCGTTTTTTTCCTCGCGCGGACCGACCGCCGATGGTCGAGGCAAGCCGGACGTCGTGGCGCCGGGCGAAAAGATCCTGTCGGCCTATTACGACTTCGACCCGAACGACCCGGCGAGCCTGATGGTGGAGATGAGCGGCACCAGCATGGCCGCACCGCACGTCTCCGGCGTGCTGGCCGGATTCCTCTCCGCACGCCGCGAGTTCATCGGCTTCCCGGACCGGGTCAAGCAACTGATGCTGGACACCTGCACCGACCTGCAGCGCGATCGCTATGTGCAGGGCAGGGGGGTGCCGAATTTGATGCGGATGCTTGGGGCGACGTGAGGAATCGGGAGTGGGGAATCGGGAATCGTAAAAGCGCGATGCTTCTCACGGATCCAGCAATGCCCGCGTCTTTAACTAACGTGAGGTCAACGCAGCTGAGATCAACGCAGTGAGCCTGCCCAGCTCTTGCGATTCTCCATTCCCGATTCCCCACTCACGCGTCGCGGTTATGCCGCCGCATCACGCGCTGCTTGTCGCGCTGCCAGTCGCGGTCCTTGGCGGCGTCGCGCTTGTCGTGGTTCTGCTTGCCCTTGGCCAGTGCGATTTCCAGCTTGACCTTGTTGTTGCTCCAGTACAGCGCGGTGGGCACCAGGGTGTAGCCGTCGCGTTCGACGCTGCTCAACACCTTGTCGATCTCCCGGCGGTGCAGCAGCAGCTTGCGGTCGCGGCGTTCCACCGGCACGGTGTGGCTGGAGGCCTGGATCAGCGGGGTGATCTGCGCGCCGATCAGGAAGATCTCGCCTGAACGCACGTAGGCGTAGCCATCGATGATGTTGGCGCGACCGGCGCGGATCGCCTTGACTTCCCAGCCCTGCAGCGCCAAGCCGGCTTCGTAGCGCTCTTCCAGGTGGTATTCGTAGCGCGCACGCTTGTTCAGCGCGATGGTTTTCGTGGCCGTCGCGCCGTTTGCTTTATCCTTGGCTGGTTTCTTGCTCATGCTGCTATTGTCGCCGATTCGGCGTCATCAAACGATCTTCTGTCTTTCACAAGTTAGCGAATGCCTACCATCCGTCGCAGCGCCCTGGTCGAACACAGCGCCACCCGCATGTTCGACCTGGTCAATGATGTTGCCGCCTATCCGCGCCGTTTCGGCTGGTGCGATGCTGCGCAGGTGCTTGAACAGGACCAGGCGCACATCGTTGCGCGGCTGGATCTGGGGCTGGGATCGTTCCGCACCTGGTTCACCACCGAAAACATGCTCGAACGCCCCGAGCGCATCGTCATGCATCTGCGCGACGGGCCGTTCAAGCGGCTGGAAGGCCTGTGGGAATTCCAGTCGCTGGGCGAGAACGCCTGCAAGGTCAGCCTGACCCTGGAAGTGGAAACCAGCTCGCGGCTGTTGGGTCCGGCGCTGGCGCTGGGCTTTCAGGGCCTGGCCGACCGCATGGTCAACGATTTCGTGCGGGTCGCCGATCGCGGCGACACCTGAGCATGCGCGTCGACGTCGTACTGGCCTGGCCGGACCGCTGCAGTTCGGTGTCGCTGGACCTGGCCGAGGGCGCCACCGTGGCCGAGGCGATTGCCGCGTCCGGTCTGGCACCGGACCGACCACCCGCGGCGCAGGCGATCCATGGGCTGATTGCGCGCGCGGATCAGGTGCTGCGCGACGGCGATCGGGTCGAACTGCTCAGGCCGCTGCTGCTGGATCCGAAGGACGCGCGGCGTCGCCGTGCCGGACCGAGCAAAAAACCCGGTCCCAGCAAGTAGCGGCTTGCCAGTGCCGCGATGCGTGTGCGCGTGATAGCGAACTGTTCCGGTGGCAGGTCAGCAGCGTGAACGCACCCGGTGGCCTGGACCGGCGCAGGGTGATGCAAAACATCTGACTGAAAGCCCCAGCTATCGGCAGCTGGCTCGGCACCGTCGTCCGCGAGCAACCACGTCGTTTCGACCAGGCAAATAAAAAACGCATCCGTTCAAAAGGATGCGTTTTCTGATTTGACAAACACTCGGGCGACCGCAAAACCGCCGAGCAGGCGCATCAACGGCCGCGCTGCTTCTTCTTGTCGCGGGCCAGATTGCGGCCGAACTGCTTGGGCGCCGACTTGGCCAGCTGCTCGTCCTGCGACGGGAAATAATCGCCTTCCCAGCGCACGACCTGCTCGTTTTCGAAGAACACGGTGAAGTTCTTGATCTCGGTACGCGCCAGACGGTCCACGCGCTGGGTGGAGGTGTAGTCCCAGCGCTGCGAATGGAACGGGTCGGGAATCGAGGGGGTACCCAGCAACGCGCTGACCTGCTGCTTGCTCTGGCCTACCTGCAGTTGCTCCACGGCATTCTGTTTGATCAGATTGCCCTGGTAGATCGGCTGCTTGTAGATGATGCCGCAGCCAGCGGTGGAAAGAGCAACGGCGGCGACCAGCAGGAGATTACGCATCGGGGATTAAGTGCTGAGGAAATCACGCCGATGATACACTCCCGCCGGTCGCCGCGACCCGTTTGATGGCAGCTGGCGCTAAATCGCCAATGAACGGAGAACATATGGAAACCCACGACCTGCGCAAAGTCGGGCTCAAGGTGACCCATCCGCGGATGCGGATCCTGGAATTGCTCGAGCAGAAGAGCAACCAGCACCACCTCAGCGCAGAAGACATCTATCGGCAGCTGCTCGATCATGGCGACGAAATCGGTCTGGCCACGGTGTATCGGGTGCTGACCCAGTTCGAGGCTGCGGGCCTGGTGCTGAAGCACAATTTCGAAGGCGGCCAGGCGGTCTATGAGCTGGATCGCGGCGGCCATCACGACCATATGGTGGACGTGGACACCGGCCACGTGATCGAGTTCGAGAGCGAAGAGATCGAGGCCTTGCAGCGCCAGATCGCCGCCCAGCATGGCTACGAGCTGGAAGAGCACTCGCTGGTGCTGTACGTGCGCAAGAAGCGCCCGCGCTGACGGCAAGCCAGTGGCATTGCGGCAACGACAAGGCGGCTTCGGCCGCCTTGTGCGTCTGCAGCCATCGGCTGCCCGGCCACCCTGAGCTCTGCCGGCGCCACGTCCGTCGGCTCAGGCGCTCTGCAGCAGCTTGCGTGCCGCCGCGCGGGCTTCCTTGCTGACTTCCACCCCGCCCAGCATGCGCGCCAGTTCTTCCTGGCGGGCCTGCGGGCCGAGCAGTTCGACCGCGCTCTGGGTCATGCCGTCCACCGGCGCCTTGCTGACCCGATAGTGCGCATGGCCCTTGGCGGCCACCTGCGGCAAGTGGGTCACGCATAGCACCTGGCGCTCTTCGCCCAGGGCGCGCAGCTTCTGCCCGACGATGTCCGCCACCGCGCCGCCGATGCCGGAATCGACCTCGTCGAAGACCATGGTCGGCACGCTGTCCAGCCCGAGGGCGGCGACCTCGATGGCCAGTGAAATCCGCGACAGCTCGCCGCCGGAGGCGACCTTGCGCAATGCGCGGGGTGGCTGCCCGGCATTGGCGGCAACCAGGAATTCCACCCGCTCGGCGCCATTGGGATCCGGGCGCAGGGTGTCCTGCGGCTGCAGCTGGATCAGGAACTGCCCGCCGCCCATGCCCAGCTCGCCGATCAGCGTGGTGGTGGCGGCCGACAGGGCCTCGGCAGCGGCCGTGCGGCTGGCACTGAGGGTGCTGGCTGCACTGCGCCAGACGCCGATTGCCGCCTCGATGTGCTTGTCCAGCTGCTGCAGGCGCTCGTCGGCGCCGCGCAGGCTTTCCACTTCCAGGCTCATGCGCTCGCGCTGGGCGGCCAGCTCGTCCGGGGTGACGCGATGCTTGCGCGCCAGATCGTGCAGGCGGCCGAGCCGGCGCTCCATCGCCTCGAACTGGGCCGGGTCGGCCTCCAGGTCGTCGCGCACGCGGTCGAGCAGGGCCAGCGCCTCTTCGATCTGGATGACCGCGCTGTCCAGCAGCGCATCGACCTCGCCCAGGCGTGGCTCGTGCTCGGCCACGCGCGCCAGGTCGTGGCGGCTGTCCTGCAGCAGGCCCAGCGCGCAGGCGCCGTCGTCGCCATTGAGCTGCAAGGCCACGCTGTCGCAGGCGCCGATCAAGGCGGTGGCATGCGCCTGGCGGCGGTGATTGACGTCCAGCGCGGCGATCGCGGCCGGGTCCAGGTCCTCGCGTTCCAGTTCGCCGAGCTGGTGTTCCAGGAAACCGATGCGGTCGGAGACATCGCCTTGCGCGGACAGCGCGTCGCGCTCGTCCAGCAGGGCCTGCCAGCGCTGGCTGGCCTGCCGCACCTGCTCGCGCTGCGCGCCATTGCGGGCGTAGGCGTCGAGCAGGGCGAGCTGGCTGTGGCGGGCCATCAAGGCCTGGTGTTCGTGCTGGCCGTGGATCTCCACCAGCCGCGAGGCCAGGTCCGCCAGTTGCGAGGAGGTTACCGGGCGGCCGTTGATCCAGGCGCGCGAGCCGCCATCGGCACGGATGATCCGGCGCAGCTGGCATTGCGCGTCGTCGTCGAGTTCGTTGTCCGACAGCCAGGTCAGGCCCGGGTGCCGGGCCGGCAGCTGGAATTCGGCCGACAGTTCGGCGCGGTCGGCACCGTGGCGGACCACGCCGCTGTCGGCGCGCAGCCCGGACAGGAAGCCCAGCGCGTCCACCATCAGCGACTTGCCGGCGCCGGTTTCGCCGGAAACCACGGTCATGCCCGGCCCGAATTCCAGTTCGGTGGCGCGGACGACGGCAAAATCCTTGATGGAGAGGTGTCTGAGCATGGGGTCGAGTGTGAACGCTTTGGGGAAGCTTAGGGTGGGAGCGGCGAGCAGGGAATAAGACGCTTGCCAACCGCAGGGCCAGACATTATCTATGCCCAGTCTCACCGGATGATCCCATGCGCGCGTCACAGTCCCCAACGCTCGACCCCCGCGCACGCCAACTGCTGCGGACGCTGATTGCCCGCTATATCCGCGACGGCGAGCCGGTGGGCTCCAAGACGCTGGCCCAGCACGCGGGACTGGACGTCAGCCCGGCCACCATCCGCAACATCCTGGCCGACCTGGAGGACGTGGGGCTGCTCAGCTCTCCGCACACATCGGCCGGGCGGGTGCCTACCGCGCACGGGTACCGGGTGTTCGTCGACAGCCTGGTGCAGATGCAGCCACCGGGCGAGGAGGAGGTGCGGCGCCTGCGCGCGGAGCTTGCCAGCGGCAACGGCACCCAGTCGCTGCTGGGCAGTGCCTCGCAGATGCTGTCGGCGATGAGCCATTTCGTCGGCGTGGTCAGCGCGCCGCGGCGCGAGCAGTTCGCGTTCCGGCACATCGACTTCGTGGCGCTGGACGCCCGGCGGGTGCTGGCGATCCTGGTGTTTGCCGACAACGAGGTGCAGAACCGGGTGATCGAGCCGCGCCGGGCCTACGAGCCGGCCGAGCTGGAGCGGGTGGCCAATTACCTCAATGCGCAATTTGCCGGGCGCGCGCTGGCGGATATCCGCGCCAGCCTGTTGCGCGAGTTGCGCCTGGCCAAGAACGAGATGGAGCAGTTGCTGGCGCACAGCGTGGACCTGGCCAGCGAGGCGCTGGTGCCGGCCGATACCGACGACATGGTGATGGCCGGGCAGACCCGCCTGATGGGCGTGCAGGACCTGTCGGACCTGGACCGGCTGCGCGAGCTGTTCGAGGCCTTCGCCAGCAAGCGCGAGATCCTGCAGCTGCTCGAACGCACCATCCAGGCGCCGGGCGTGCGCATCTTCATCGGCGAGGAGACCGGCATGGTGTCGCTGGACGACGTCTCGCTGGTCACCGCGCCGTACGCCGCCAATGGCCAGGTGCTGGGTGTGCTGGGCGTGATCGGGCCCAAACGCATGGCCTACGACCGGGTGATTCCGCTGGTGCAGACCGCCGCCCAGGTGCTGGGTGCGGCCATGGAACCGCCCGGCACGCGATAAGCGGCAGCGATCGATACGAGCGTTTTGCTTGAAACGCGCGCGCGCGCCCACATACGGGGTGACGTTGGGGCGGGCGTTCCGCTTGCCCGGGAACTGCACATGAACCAAGACCACCCCGAATTCGACTCCGAAGACCTGTCCCAGAACCCACCCGAGACCGATCCGCTCAAGGCCGAGATCGAATCGCTGCGCAGCGAGATCGCGCTGGTCAAGGCCGATGCCCTGCGCGAGCGTGCCGATCTGGAGAACCAGCGCAAGCGCATCGCCCGCGATGTCGAGAACGCGCGCAAGTTCGCCAACGAGAAGCTGCTGGGCGAGCTGCTGCCGGTATTCGACAGCCTGGACGCCGGCCTGACCGCGGCCGGCACCGAGCCCAGCCCGCTGCGCGATGGCCTGGACATGACCTACAAGCAGCTGCTCAAGGTTGCGGCCGACAACGGCCTGACCCTGCTCGACCCGGTCGGCCAGCCGTTCAACCCGGACCAGCACCAGGCCATCAGCCAGGGCGAGGCCGAGGGCATCGCCCCGGGCCACGTGGTGCAGGTGTTCCAGAAAGGCTATCTGCTCAACGAGCGTCTGCTGCGCCCGGCCCTGGTGGTCGTGGCCAAGCACGACTGAACCGTGGCGCCCGGCTGAACTGCCGGGCGCATGCGCGAAACGCAGATTCGTGCAGGTGGCTTGAACACCTGCGCACCACCCCCACATCTCAGCCAGACCCGGCGTCGCCGGACACAGCTAAAGAATCATCAGGAGCGTATCCATGGGCAAGATCATTGGTATTGACCTCGGCACCACGAACTCGTGCGTGTCGATCATGGACGGCGGCAAGGCCCGCGTCATCGAAAATTCCGAGGGCGATCGCACCACGCCTTCGATCGTCGCCTACACCAAGGACGGCGAAGTCCTGGTCGGTGCCTCGGCCAAGCGCCAGGCAGTGACCAACCCCAAGAACACCTTCTACGCGGTGAAGCGCCTGATCGGCCGCAAGTTCACCGACGCCGAAGTGCAGAAGGACATCTCGCACGTTCCGTACGGCATCCTCGCCCACGACAACGGCGATGCCTGGGTGCAGACCAGCGATGGCAAGCGCATGGCGCCGCAGGAAATCTCCGCCCGCGTGCTGGAAAAGATGAAGAAGACCGCCGAGGACTTCCTGGGCGAGAAGGTCACCGAGGCCGTGATCACGGTGCCGGCCTACTTCAACGACAGCCAGCGTCAGGCCACCAAGGACGCCGGCCGCATCGCCGGTCTGGACGTCAAGCGCATCATCAACGAGCCGACCGCTGCAGCCCTGGCCTATGGCCTGGACAAGAACGGCGGCGACCGCAAGATCGCCGTGTACGACCTGGGCGGCGGCACCTTCGACGTGTCGATCATCGAAATCGCCGAAGTTGACGGCGAGAAGCAGTTCGAAGTGCTGGCCACCAATGGCGACACCTTCCTCGGCGGCGAAGACTTCGACAACCGCGTCATCGAGTACCTGGTCGACGAATTCAACAAGGACCAGGGCATTGATCTGCGCAAGGATCCGTTGGCGCTGCAGCGCCTGAAGGACGCCGCAGAGCGCGCCAAGATCGAGCTGTCGACCAGCCAGCAGACCGAAGTGAACCTGCCGTACGTCACCGCCGATGCCTCGGGCCCGAAGCACCTCAACATCAAGTTGACCCGTGCCAAGCTCGAAGCGCTGGTGGAGGACCTGGTCAAGAAGTCGATCGAGCCGTGCCGCACCGCGTTGAACGATGCCGGCCTGCGCGCCAGCGACATCAACGAAGTGATCCTGGTCGGCGGTCAGACCCGTATGCCGAAGGTGCAGCAGGCCGTTGCCGATTTCTTCGGCAAGGAACCGCGCAAGGACGTCAACCCGGACGAAGCCGTGGCCGTGGGCGCTGCGATCCAGGGCGGCGTGTTGGCCGGCGACGTCAAGGACGTGCTGCTGCTGGACGTGACCCCGCTGTCGCTGGGTATCGAAACCATGGGCGGCGTGTTCACCAAGATCATCGAAAAGAACACCACCATCCCGACCAAGGCCTCGCAGACCTTCTCCACCGCCGAGGACAACCAGTCGGCCGTGACCGTGCATGTGTTGCAGGGTGAGCGCGAGCAGGCCCGCTTCAACAAGTCGCTGGCCAAGTTCGACCTGTCCGGCATCGAGCCGGCCCCGCGCGGCATGCCGCAGGTGGAAGTGTCCTTCGACATCGACGCCAACGGCATCCTGCACGTGTCGGCCAAGGACAAGAAGACCAACAAGGAGCAGAAGGTCGAGATCAAGGCCGGTTCGGGCCTGTCGGACGAAGAGATCCAGCGCATGGTCGCCGACGCGGAAGCCAACCGCGAGGAAGACAAGAAGTTCCAGGAACTGGTGCAGGCCCGCAACCAGGCCGATGGCCTGATCCACGCCACCCGCACCGCGATCACCGAGCATGGCAGCAAGGTCGGTGGCGATGTGATCGGCAATGTGGAAGCGGCGCTGTCGGATCTGGAAACCGCCATGAAGAGCGACGACAAGGCGCAGATCGAGGCCCGCAGCAAGACCCTGGAAGAAGCCGGCCAGTCGCTGTACGCCGCCGCTGCCGCGGCAGAGCAGGGCGGCAACGCCGATGCGGCCAGCGGCAACGCGCAGGCCTCCAAGGCCGCCGACGACGTGGTGGACGCCGAGTTCACCGAAGTCAAGGACGACAAGAAGTAAGCCGTGATTTGGGAGTCGGGAGTGGGGATTGGCAGCCGGTAAACGTGCCGATCCTCATCCCGATATCCTTTACGCGTCGCGTCGCCAAGGCGGACCAGCACACGCTGTCCGCTTTTGCGTTTCAACGAATCTCAAATCACGAATCCCCAATACCGGCTTATGAGCAAACGCGATTACTACGAAGTGCTGGGCGTTGCCCGTGGCGCCAGCGACGAGGAGCTGAAGAAGGCGTATCGGCGCTGTGCGATGAAGCACCACCCGGACCGCAATCCCGGCGACGCTGCTGCCGAAGCGATGTTCAAGGAGTGCAAGGAAGCCTATGAGGTGTTGTCGGACGGCAACAAACGCCGCGCCTACGATGCGCATGGCCACGCTGCGTTCGAGCACGGCATGGGCGGTGGTGGTGGTGGGCCGGGTGGCCCGGACATGGGAGATATCTTTGGCGATATCTTCGGCAATATTTTCGGCGGTGGCGCCGCCGGTCCGCGCGCTGCGCGACGCGGCGCCGACGTCGGTTACGTGTTGGAACTGGATCTGGAAGAAGCCGTTGCCGGCATCGAACGCCGTATCGAGATCCCGACCCTGATCGAGTGCGAGCCCTGCCATGGTAGTGGTTCGGAAGACGGCAAGGTGGAAGTGTGCGGGACCTGCCACGGACGCGGCCAGGTCCGCATCCAGCGCGGCATCTTCGCCATGCAGCAGAGCTGCCCGCATTGCGACGGGCGCGGCACGCTGATCCAGAATCCGTGCAAGACCTGCCACGGCGCCGGTCGCGTGGAAGAAGACAAGGTGCTGTCGATCAAGGTGCCTGCCGGCGTGGATACCGGCGACCGCATCCGTCTGGCCGGCGAGGGCGAAGCCGGCCCGGCCGGCACGCCGCCGGGCGATCTGTATGTGGAAGTGCGCGTGCGCGAGCACGCGATCTTCCAGCGCGACGGCGACGACCTGCATTGCGAAGTGCCGATCCGTATTTCGCAGGCGGCGCTGGGCGACACCGTGCGCGTGGCCACCCTGGGCGGGGAGGCGGAAATCCGCATTCCCGCCGAAACCCAAACCGGCAAGCTGTTCCGGTTGCGTGGCAAGGGCGTGCGCTCGGTGCGCAGTCGCAGCGAAGGCGATCTGTATTGCCGCGTGGTGGTCGAAACGCCGGTGAACCTGACCGCCGACCAGCGCGAGTTGCTGCAGCAGTTCGAAGCCACGTTCACCGGCGAGGATGCGCGCAAGCATTCGCCCAAGTCGGCTACCTTCATCGATGGCGTCAAGGGCTTCTGGGATCGCATGACGTCCTGAGGCTGGGAATCGGGAGTCGGGATTGGGGAATCGTAAGGGCGGTGTGGCCCGGCCTGCCGGGGAGTGCGCCAGTGTGGCGATTCGGGCTTCGTGGAAGCGGATGCCGGCTCCCGAAGGTCCGGAAAGTTGCACGATTGAGCGCGGTCCTCCAGACGAATGCCGGCCCCGGGGCCGGCATTCGCGTTCTTGCGGCAGGAGCCCGCGCAGATCGGAGGCGATATCGACTGCTGCCAGTGCACGGACCGGCCTGGCGAGAACTGGCTTGGCGGCGGTAGGCGTTGCGGCGAGCGGACGACGGTCGCGTCGATCGACGGTGGGCGCGCCGTGGCGCTGGCGTAAAATGCTGCGATGAACAATGCCCCCGACAGTCATCTGGTCCACGGCCGCCGCCAGCGTCCGGATGGTCCTTCGCCGATCGATGTGATCTCGGTCCAGTCGCAACTGGTCTACGGCCATGCCGGCAACAGCGCGGCGGTGCCACCGCTGCGTGCGCTGGGCCTGCGGGTGGCGGAAGTGCCGACCACGCTGCTGAGCAATGCGCCGTTCTACGCCACCTTGCGCGGCCGCATCTTGCCGGCCGACTGGTTGGCCGACCTGCTGCTGGGGGCGAGCGAGCGCGGCCTGCCGCAGCGTGCCCGCATGCTGGTTTCCGGCTATTTCGGCAGCCTGGCCAATGGCGAGGCGTTTGCCGACTGGCTGGAGCAGACCCTGCCGCAGGCCCCGCAACTGCGTTATTGCCTGGATCCGGTGATCGGCGACACGCATACCGGCCCGTATGTCGAACCCGGACTGGAGCGCGTGTTCGCCGAGCGGCTGTTGCCGCATGCCTGGCTGGTGACGCCGAATGCGTTCGAGCTTGGGCGACTGACCGGTTTGCCGAGTCTGGAGCAGGACGATGCCGTCGTTGCCGCGCGCGCATTGCTGGCGCGCGGCCCGCAATGGGTGCTTGCGCACAGCGTGGCCGGTGCGGCCGGTGAGCTGGTGACCCTGGCGGTCAGCAACACGGCGGTGTATCGCTGGGCCACGCCGCATCTGCCGGTGGATGTGGCCGGCACCGGCGACGTGCTGATGGCCTTGCTGATCGGTTTCCTGCTGCGCGATATGCCGTTCGAGCAGGCGGTGGGGCATGCGCTCAGCGGCGTGCATGGTGCACTGGAAGCCACATTGGATGCAGGCATTGAGGAGTTCGATGTGCTGGCCGCCGCACCGGCGGCACTCGCGGCTGCCCCGCGTTTTGCGCTCGAGCGACTGGCATGATGGCGCAGCCGGTGGTCGGCATCGTCGGCATCGCCGGTGCCTACGGACGCTGGCTGGCGCAGTTTTTGCGCACGCGCCTGGGGCTGGAGGTGATCGGCTTCGATCCGGCCGGTGACGGCGACATGGACGAGGCCACCTTGGCGCAGCGTGCAGACGTGCTGATCTTTTCTGCGCCGATCCGCCACACCGCCGCATTGATCGCGCGTTATGTGGACCTTGCCGGCCCGCGTGCCGCGTCGCAGTTGTGGATGGATGTCACCTCGATCAAGCAGGCGCCGGTTGCCGCGATGCTGGCATCGCCGGCCGAGGTCGTCGGCCTGCATCCGATGACCGCACCGCCCAAATCACCTACCTTGAAAGGGCGGGTGATGGTGGTCTGCCAGGCACGGCTGCAGCAGTGGTCCGCATGGGTGCAGATGCTGTGCACCGCATTGCAGGCCGAGTGCGTGTACGCCACGCCCGAGCACCACGACCGCGTGATGGCGCTGGTGCAGGCGATGGTGCACGCCACCCATCTGGCGCAGGCCGGCACCTTGCGCGACTACGCGCCGCTGCTGGGCGAACTGCGCGCGCTGATGCCGTATCGCTCGGCCTCGTTCGAGCTGGATAGCGCGGTGATCGCGCGCATCCTCTCGCTCAATCCGGCGATCTATGAAGACATCCAGTTCGGCAACCCGTACGTGGGCGAGATGCTCGACCGGCTGTTGCTGCAGCTGCGCGAATTGCGCGCGCTGGTCGCGCAAGGCGACGATGCGGCGCGCGCGCAGTTTCGCGCCCGGTTTCTGGACGACAACGCGCAGGCGCTACGCGGCGCGTCGCTGGCTGCGGGCAACTACACCTATGAGCGCGTGGGCTACCTGCTGGCCGACCTCACCGAGCCGTTGACCGTGAGCGTCTACCTGCCGGAAGACCAGCCCGGTTCGTTGCGCGCGCTGTTGCATGTGTTCGAGCAGCATGGGGTGAATCTGTCGTCGATCCACTCGTCGCGCACGCCGGTGGGCGAGTTGCATTTCCGCATCGGGTTCGAGCCGGACAGCGATCGCGCGGCGCTGGCGCAGGCAGCCAGCGACATCGACCGCAGCGGGATCGGGCGGGTGCTGGAGCGTTCCGATCGCACCGGGTAGCCACGATCCACCGCCGGCCTGAGCCTGAGCGATGCCTATATCTCGGCGTGCGGCCTGCGGCGATCCCATGTTGGCTGACTGAACCGCATGCGATGAACCCAGGGCGATGCCGATGTGGCCGGGCACGACGCCGAGTGCCCGGCCACAGCGGTTTCATCCACACAGGGTGTGGATGAAACCTGCACAAGCATGTGGATAACCGCGTGCAGCCCTTGCACTGCAAGGGTTGCCGACCGGGTGGTCAAAAAATGACCGGCGTCATCTCAGGACGTGGACAGCCGCAACTCGCCACCATCGGTGATGAAGCGCTGGCCCTGCCGCTGCAGGCGGCGGCCATCGGGGAGTTCGTAGCGTGGCGCAGCGCGCGACTGCATCTGGGCTTGCTGCCCGTTGCGGGATTGGGGCTCGTCGCGGAATTCGATGATGACGTAGGACTCGCCATCTGCACCGATTGCGGGAAATTGCCGGAACGACATACGCACCTCCGAAAAAATCAGGGACGTCGTGCGAGCTGCCAGGGATCGCACCACCGGCGCCGGGCCGGCCGAAGCGAGCATGCGCAGGCAGGTGTTACCCGGGCGTCATTGCGCGATGCGGCAAGTTGGCGAGCCAACCGCCAGCCCATTCACCGGCTCAGCTGCAACGCGTCCCGATCGGCCGTCGCCGCCGCCAGCTCCGCACGCGCCGAGGCAATGCGCGCCTGTGCATCGATCAGGCGCACGCGGGCATCGTTGGCGGTCTCCTCGCGCTGGTTGACCAGGAAGAAATCGCCCGACCCCAGCTCGAAGCGGCGGCGCTCGGCGGCTGCCAGACGGTCGGCCAGGGCGCGTTCTTCGTCGGCGATCTTGGCCAGCCGTTCGGCGGCGGTGAGCGAGATGACGATCGATTCGACCTCCACCGTGATCTGGTCGCGCAGGTAACGGCTGCGCTGATCCAGCGCCTCGATCTCGGCGCGTGCTTCGGCGACCCGGCCCTTGGCGGCGCGGTTTTCCAGCGGCACGCTGAAGCGGAAGCCGATGATGGCATCGGTCGGCGAGCGGTTCGGGCCGCCGACACCGGGCGCCCCGAGGTCCTTGCTGACCTCGAAACTCACATCCAGGCGTGGCTTGAGGTCGTTCTGTGCCAGCATCAGCCGTGCAGTGGCCTGATCGATGCGGGTCAGCACCGCGCGGTAATCGGGGCGCTCCACCGGTGCGGTGATCTTGCTGGCGCCGGCCAGACCTTCCAGCGCCGACGTATCGGCCGGCAGGCGTTCGGTGGACACGATCAACGGCATTCCCGCTTCATCGCGCAGGTACAGCGACAAGGCATTGGCAGCATTGGCGAAGTCCTGCTCCGAGCGCACCACCAATGCGCGTCGGCGGACCAGGTTCTGGTCGTTTTCGGTCAGCAGGATGGTGGGCCGCGCACCCAGTGTCACCTGCCGGGAAATCGCATTGCGGCGCTGCTCGGCCAGCTGCAGCAGGTCGTTGTACGCGCGCAGCTTCAGGCCGGCCGCGACCCAGCTCTGGTAGGCGTCCACCGCGCGGCGTTGCACGCCGATGGCGACCATTTCCGCTTCGTATTGCGCGACATCGATATCGGCACCGGCAACGCTGCGACGGGTGCGGCGCTCGTCGACCACCCGGTCGCGCAGCAGCGCATACAGCGCGCCGACCTTCACTTCGCCGCCGCGGTCGGTGTAGGACTTGTCTTCGTAGACCGGGAAGGAACCACGCGAGGAGCGGTAACCACCGTAGTAATAGCCGCCGTTGTCGTCGAACGGGCGCTTGACGGTGCTTTCGATCGCGCTGCCGTCGTAGTAGCCGGCCTCGCGCGAGCGGCCGTCGATATCGAACACGGTGTCGAACGCGCCATCGGCCGAGATGCCCTTGCCTTCAGCCTGGCGGACCTTGGCCAGCGACTCGATGATCTGCGGAGAAGCGCGGGCAGAGGAGCGCAGCACTTCATCCAGCGTCAGCGCGGTGGTCTGGGCGGCAACCACGCCCGGTACGAGCGCGACCAGCAGGACGACAAGACGGCGGATCATTTCTTGCCGGTCTCGTCGTCTTCGGACTTGCCGGCCGACGCCGGCTTGGCCTTGCCCTCATCCTGCGTCGTCGTCGCCGACGGGCGGCGGCCGAACTCCAGCGGGAAATTATTGAGCTGGCGCCACAGTTCGTAGCCCACCTTCACCGTTTCGCCCTGTACCCAGCCGCGCACCTTGCCGCCCTGGCGGGCGAATTCCTGCGCCGGCCAGGCCGGCTTGCCCGGCTGCGGTTCGACCAGGATGCGGAACAATCCGTCGGGTGCGGCATTGGGGTCGATGGCGCGGACGCGACCATCGAACATGCCGTGCGCCACCGACGGCCAGCCGCTGAACTGGATCGCCGGCCAGCCCTCGAACTCCAGCCGCACCGGGCGACCGGGGCGGATCAGCGGCACGTCGCGGCCATCGATGTACAGCTCGACCGCACGTTCCACCCGCTCCGGCGCGATCACCGCCAGCACCGTGCCGGGCGAGACCATCGCGCTGCCGCTGGCGGCGTTGACCTGCTGCACGCGGCCATCGCGCGGTGCGCGCACTAGCTGCGCCGACTGACGGTTCAACTGGATGTCGATGCGGGTCAGCTTGGCACGCGATTCGGCCAGCTTGGCATCGGCTTCGGCCACCTTGATCTGGGTCAGCTCGTAGTCGCGGCGGCCGGCCAGGCCTTCGGCAAGCAGCTGGCGGCTGCGTTCCACATCGATACTGGCGACCGCGCGCGATTGCTGGATGGCGCTGATTTCCGCCGCCACCTGCGCACGCTCGCTGGCAAGACGGGCCAGCAGGTCCGGGTCGAGGTCGCCGACGCGGGCGATCGGGTCGCCCTTGGCGACGTGCTGACCATCGTGTACATACCAGCGCTCCACCCGGCCCGGCACGAAGGCGGTGACCTGCTGCTGGCGGTCACCCGGGTCCAGCGCCACCACCTGGCCCTTGCCGCTGGCGGTCTGCACCCAGGGCGCGAACGCCAGGATGGAACCGGCGATGGCCACGCCGATCAGCAGCATCCACGCCAACACCTTGGCGATGCTGGGCGGGCGCATGGATGCCAGGGTGGGGAAGTGCGCGATCCGGTCAGAGGCGTGCTGCATCGTCGGCCTCCTGCGTGGATGCGATCAGGTCGGCGCGCGTGGCGTAGCGCTGCTGGCGCTCCGGTTCCAGGCGGAACCAGCCATCCAGGGCGATGTCCTCCGGCCGGCCGGTGCACAGCAGGACCGTGGTGCCGGGCTGCTTCAGCTGCCGCAGCACCCGGGTCAGGCGTTCGGCCGGCAGCAGGTCGTACAGCTGCGACAGCATCAGCACGCGCGGACGCACCAGCAATGCGTTGGCCAGTTTCAGCGCCATCACTTCGCCGATCCACAGCGGGTAGCCGGAGGCGGCAAGCCGGGTGTCCAGGCCTTGCGGCAGCGCGGCGATGCGCGCGCGCAGCCCCACCGTATCGATGGCTTCGAGCATCGTCTCGGAGGTCACCTCGGCCGAGGCCATCGACAGGTATTCGCGGATGGTGACCTCGACGATGGTTGGCCGATCGAGCACGGTCACTTCAGAGCGCAGCAGGTACATGTCGAAGGTGGCCATGTCGGCGCCGCCGACCATCACCAGCCCGCGGTCCGGGACGACGTGGCGCTTGAGCACCATTGCCAGCAGACGTTCGGCGCCGCCGTCGGCCAGCGTCACCAGTTGCTCGCCTGCCTCCAGCGCGAAATCGAAGCGCGCCCCCTCGATCACCACCCCGTCCAGGCGCACGGCACTGTTGCCGGGGATCTTGCCCGCGGCAGCCACCGGGCGCTCCTGCGGAATGGCATACAGCACCGACAATTCCTCGGCGCTGGCCACCAGGTCGTAGAACACGTCCAGGTAGGTGCCCAACTGCGCGATGCCATAAAACACCGCGCTGAGGATCAGCTCGGCGGCCACCAGCTGGCCGATCGACAGTTCGCCACGCAGGATCAGGCTGCCGCCCAGTGCCAGCAGCGCCGCACTGGCGACCGCGTAGGTGAGCAGGAACGCCACCGTCTGGGTGAAGGTGTAGCGGAAATGGCGCCGATGCCGGGCGACGTAGGTGGCGGTCACCGCTTCGGAGCGCTCCATCGCGAAGTTGAGATGGCGGCTGGATTTGTAGAAGCCGTTGGAGCCACCCACGCTTTCCAGCCAGTGCGCCGCGTTGTGCTTGGCGTGGCTCAGTTCCACCGCCGAGCGGATCGAGCCGCGCGACCAGATCATCCAGATTGCGAAGATGATCAGCAGCAGCAGCGCGTTGAAGCCGAGGAAGAACGGGTGATAGAAGCTGGTGACGATCAGGCCCACCGCCGATTGCAGCACGATGGTGAAGGCACCGACGGCCAGGCTGGGCACCGCTTTCTGCACCACCACCAGATCGAAGTAGCGGTTGAACACGTCGCCACGGTTCTGGTCGGCGAAGAACGGGTTTTGCGCATGCACCGCGCGCACGGTGATTTCCGCCACCACCCGCGCAAACAGGCGGCGCTCGAACAGCGCCATCATCCACACCCGCATCGCGCTGAGCGCCGCCACCAGCAACAGCAGGCCCAGCAACAGGCTGGACAGGGTCCACAGCGGAGTGGGCAGCGCGGTGTTGGCGACGCTGTTAATCAGCAACTGCACCGAGATCGGCGTGGCCAGCGACAGCAGGCTGATCGCGACCCCGTACACCATGGCCAGGCGCACATAGGGCATGTCCGGCCCGACGATCTCCGCCAGCCAGGCTCCCGCTTCCCGCCATCCGATCTGCTTGCCCGCCATTCGATTTCCGTTGATGAGTTCAATGAAGCATTGACGAGTTGCAGTTGGCGAACAAGGCAGCAGCGCTTATTCGACGCATAGGATTTTCCTATGCGGCCACCGCACGCAGAAGATCGGCAATCAGCCCGAAGGCCGGCGCGCGTCCCGCGCCTTGCCGCCACAGCAGACCGATCTCCCTATAGTAGCGTCCGCCTTTGATCGGCCGTACGACGACATCGTCGCCCTCGCGGATTTCCTGGCGCACATACAGGTCTGGCAGTAATGCAAGACCCATGCCCATCCCCGCCATCTGGCGGATCGCATCCAGGCTGGTGCCTTCGTAATCGCGCAGGACATTGGCGCCGACGTCCATGGCGATCGCCGCGACCTGTTCGGCCAGGCGGTATTCGGGCATCAGGGTGAGCAGGTTGGCGCCGCGCAGATCGGCCGGCGTGATGCAGGCCTTGGCACGCAGGGGGTGATCGGCGGCCATGGTCACGTGCAGCGGTTCGCGGAACAGGCGCTCGCTGTGCAGGCCGCGCCCGGCCACCGGCAATTGCGCCAGGATCAGGTCGTGCACGCCGCTGGCCAGGCCGCTGGCGAGCACGGTCGGCAGGCCTTCGCGCACGTGCACGCGCAGTGCCGGGTGTTCGCGATGCAGGCGCGCGACCAGGCTCGGCATCAGGTAGGCGCCCAGCGTGGGCGACACGCCCAGCCGGATGGTGCCGATCAAGGTGTCGGCCGAGGTGGCGCGGACGTCTTCCAGATCGGCCACGTCCAGCAGGATGCTGCGCGCGCGATCGAGCAGGTCGCGCCCCAGCGGCGTCAGGATGGCCGGCACGCCACGCTCGAACAGCGCGGCGCCGACGATGGTTTCCAGCGCACGGATCTGCTGCGACAACGACGGTTGCGACACGCCCATCTGCTCGGCGGCGCGGGTGAAGCTGCCGGTGTCGGCGAGCGCGACGAAATAACTGAGCTGGCGAATGGTGGTTCTGGGGCGGGGCATGCGGGATGTCGTCAGGGG